>JAKACF010000032.1 GCA_021821585.1 Actinomycetes bacterium | reverse complement strand
GCTCGTGTCGACGTTCCACACCCTCGACCGGGTGAAGGCCGAGGCGAGCCCCGAGGAGGCAGGAGACGTCGTCTCCGGGCGCCGCGCCCGCCTCGAGGCGGAGATCATCGGCTGCTCGGACGCCCTCTGCGCCTCCTGCAGCGTGGAGGTCGACCAGCTCGTCGAGCTCTACGGTGCCAACCCCGGACGGATCGACGTCGTCCCCCCGGCGGTCGACCACGCCTTCTTCTCGCCCGGCGACCGCTACTTCGCCCGGCAGGCCCTCGGTCTCGAGCGAGAAGGCCCGCTCCTTCTCTACGTCGGGCGGATCCAGCCGCTCAAGGGCGCCGACGTCGCCGTCCGGGCGCTGTCGGAGCTGCACCGGGCCGGCCGCCGCGACGCCCGCCTCGTCGTCGTCGGGGGCCCGAGCGGGCCGCGGGGCGAGAGCGAGGTCGCCTCGCTCCACCGCCTCGTCGAGGAGGAGGGCCTCGCCGGTCACGTCGCCTTCTGGCCGCCGCAACGCCACGAGCTGCTCTCGACCTTCTACCGGGCGGCCGACTGCTGCGTCGTGCCGTCCCGCTCGGAGTCCTTCGGCCTCGTCGCCCTCGAGGCGGCGGCCTGCGGCGTCCCCGTCGTGGCGGCCGCCGTCGGGGGGCTCACGACCCTCGTCGAGGACGGCGTGACGGGGTACCTCGTCGAGCCGGGCGACGCCGCCGGCTTCGCCCGCCACGTCGCCGAGATCGTCGGCGACGAGGGGCTGAGGACGAGGCTGTCGAAGGCGGCGTCTGCCATGGCCGCCGGCTACACCTGGGCGACGGCGGCCGCCGCCCTCGCCGAGCGCTACCGAGAGCTGGCGTCGAGGGCGCTCGTCCAGTGCTGAGGCGCCGGTGACGAGGCTCGTGGTCGTCGGCGGCGGGCGGATGGGCAACGCCCTCGTCGGCGGCCTGCTGCGGTCCGGCTGGATCGCCCCGGGCGAGATCACGATCGCCGAGCGGCGGCCGGACACCCGCCGTGAGCTCGAGGAGCGCTTCCCCGGGGTCGAGATTGCCGGGACCCCGGTCGAGGCGGAGTCGGCCGTCCTCGCCGTGAAGCCCCAGGACGCCCCGCCGGCCTGCAAGGCCATGGGTGGCTACGGGATCAGGCGGGTCGTCTCGATCGTCGCCGGCGTGCGCATCGCCGATCTCGAGGCCGACCTCGGCCCGGCGGTGGCGGTGCTGCGGGCGATGCCGAACATGCCGGCCGTCGTCGGCGCCTCGGCCTCGGCCCTGGCGGGTGGGACGACGGCGAGCGAGGAGGACTTCGCCTGGGCGGAGGCCGTCCTGTCCTCCTTCGGCGTCGTCGCCCGCGTCGCCGAGCCGCTCCTCGACGCCGTCACCGGGCTGTCGGGATCCGGACCGGCCTACGTGCTCATGCTCGTCGAGGCACTGGTGGAGGCCGGCGTCGGCCAGGGCCTCGACCGGGAGGTGAGCCGGCTGCTCACCCACCAGACCCTGCTCGGCACCGCCCGGTTGCTCACCGAGCTCGGCGACCCCGCCGAGGAGCTGAGGGCGCGGGTGACCTCGCCCGGGGGGACGACGGCGGCGGGCGTCCGGGAGCTCGAGCGGGCCGGGTTCCGCTCCGCCCTCATGGAGGCCGTGGACGCCGCCGCCTCCCGCGCCCGGGAGCTCGGCCGACAGGGGCACTGAGCCGGAGCCGGGCGGCAAGGGCCACTTTTCACTCCTGCCACAGTGGCGTACAATTCCATCTGGCGGAGAGGAGTGATGGATCTGACCACAACCGACTACTCGAAGGCGAAGTTCTACACCGTCGCGGAGGTCGCCCAGCTGTTGCGGGTCTCGAACATGACGGTGTACCGCCTCATCAATTCCGGACAGCTCGCGGCCGTCCGCGTGGGGAAGTCCTACCGCCTGCGCGAAGAGGACGTGAACCGGTACCTGGCCGCTCGCTTCACCGAGGCCGGATAACCCTTCCGCCCCTCGGTGCGGCCCAGCCTGCACCGCTGTAGGGTGACGGCCCGACAAGGGCGGAGGAGTCGCGCCGTCGCGCTCCGCGTGCAGGAGATCGGGCAGTGAACCTCGCAGAGATCATCGGGTCGCATCCGGACGAGGCCGTCGCGCTCCGCTTCCGCGGCGAGGACGTCACCTACGGCGACCTGCGGCGCCGCGCCGGGGCGGTGCGGGCCTTCCTCGCCGACAGCGGCATCGGGGAGGGCGAGCGGGTGGCCCTCCTCTTCGGCCCCACGCCCGACTTCGCCGTGGCCTACTTCGGCGTGCTCGGCGGCGGGGCCGTCGCCGTCCCGCTCAACCCGAACAGCCCGGTGCCCGAGCTCGTCGCCGAGCTGTCGGCGGTGAGGGCGTCGCTCGTCCTCGTCGCCCCGCAGGGCGACCGGGGTGCCGTCCCCGCCGCCGAGGAGCTGACCGCCCACGGCTTCGCGACCGTCACGCTCGACGCAGCCGAGGGTGGCGGAGCGGGCCCGGCCCCGCTCGTGGAGCGCAGCGGGGAGGAGCCGGCGGTCCTGCTGTTCACCTCCGGCACGGCCGGCCCCCCGAAGGCGGCCGTGCTCACCCACGGCAGCCTGCTCGCCAACATCGAGCAGGTGGAGCTGCGGGTCGGCCTCGCCGCCACGGCCGACGACGTGGGTCTGCTTGCGGTGCCGCCGTACCACATCCTCGGCTTGAACGCCGTGCTCGGGGTCCAGCTGTACGCCGGCGGGCGGCTCGTCATGCTCGAGCGCGTCGACCCGGCCAGCCTGCTGGCGGCCGTCGCGTCCGAGCGGGTCACCATCCTCGTCGGCGTCCCGCAGCTCTTCTCGGCACTCGCGAGCTACGAGGAGGCACGAGGAGACGAGCTCGCGAGCGTCCGTCTCGCCTGCTCGGGGGCCGCCCCGCTCCCGCCCGAGACGGCCGAGGGCTTCGAGCGGCGCTTCGGCGTCCCGGTCTGGCAGGGATACGGGCTGACGGAGGCGTCACCTACGGTCACCTTCCCCGATCTCTCCGGGCGCTGCCGCCCGGGCTCGGTCGGCCTGCCACTGCCGGGCGTGGAGCTGAGGGTGGTCGACGCCGACGGCGAGGACGTCGACGCCGGTGATCCCGGCGAGATCCTCGTGCGGGGTCCGAACGTCTTCGCCGGCTACTTCGAGGACCCCCGCGCCACCAGCCAGGCCCTCGACAAGCGCGGATGGCTGCACACCGGCGACGTGGCGGTGATGTCCGAGGAGGGCGTGGTCACGATCGTGGACCGCCGCAAGGACCTCATCATCGTCTCGGGCTTCAACGTCTTCCCGGCCGAGGTGGAGCAGGTGCTGGAGGCGCACCCGAAGGTGGCGAGGGCGGCCGTCGTCGGCGTGCCGGACGAGCGCCAGGGCGAGTCCGTCGGGGCCTTCGTCGTGCCGGTCGAGGGAGCCTGGGAGTCCGGCACCGAGCTCCCCGAGCCGGGCCTGGCCGACGAGCTCGTGAGCCACTGCCGGCGCTACCTCGCCCGCTACAAGTGCCCGGCCACCGTGAGCTTCGTCCGGGAGCTGCCGAGCGCGATCGGCGGAAAGGTGCTGCGCCGGGCAGTCGGGTGAGCGGGCTGTCGGCCGGCTGCCGTCTCTTCTTGTGAGCGAATGCACGGGCTCGTTACCATCTCGTCATGCCTGAGCGCTTCGGCCGCCGCATTCCCGAGCCGACGGTCGTGCGCCTGCCGGTGTACCAGCGGGTCCTCCTCGAGCTCTCCTCGCACGGGGTGGCGACCATCTCCTCCGCCGAGCTCGCCGACGCAGCGGGCGTCAACGCCGCCAAGGTGCGAAAGGACCTCTCCCACTTCGGCACCTACGGCACCCCCGGTACCGGCTACGACGTCGACTTCCTCCTCGGCCAGATCCAGCGGGAGCTCGGAACGGACCAGGAGCGCCCAGTCGTGATCGTCGGGATCGGCCATCTCGGCCACGCCCTCGCCCGCTCCCAGGGCTTCGCCGGGAGCGGGTTTCGCCTGGTCGGGCTGTTCGACAGCGACGACAAGGTCGTCGGCGAGCAGGTGCGGGGCGTCCCCATCCGGCCCGTGTCTGACCTGGCCGGGGTCTGCCACGCAGAGAGGGTCGCCGTCGGCATCATCACGACGCCGGCCGCCGCCGCCCAGGAGGTCGCCGACCACCTCGTGACTGCAGGGGTGGGGGCGATCCTCAACTTCGCGCCCGCCGTCCTCTCGGTCCCCTCGGAGGTGCAGGTCCGCCACGTCGACTTCTCGGCCGAGCTGCAGGTGCTTGCCTTCTACCAGGCCCATCCCGAAGCGGCCCCGACGCGGGAGGCCGCCGCCACGCTGCGAGAGGCGCGTTCGCGCCGGGCCGGGCCGGCCATCTCGATGGAGGCCAACGAGAACGGCGGCCTCCGGGCCCTCAGCGAGCGGCAGGGGCCGTGAGGCTCCGCGCGGGGGTGGGGATCGCTACGCTCGCGAGGCACCGCCGCCTCCCGCCGGGACCACCCGGCCCGTCGAGCGCGCCGGGTCAGGAGAGATAGTCGAAGTGGCAGTCGTCGCTGTCGGGATCCACGAGCGCAATGCGCCCTTCGAGCTGTTCGAGAAGGCAGCCGTGGCCGAGGCCGATCTCGCGAAGGCGCTCCGCCAGCTGACCGACAGCCCGCAGGTGAGCGAGGCGGTCGTGGTCTCGACCTGCATGCGCACCGAGATCTACGCCGTCGTCGAGCGATTCCACGACGGCCTGTCGGACATCGAGGCCTGGCTGCGCGGGCGCGTCGGCGACGACTTCCTCGCCGACGACTCCCCGCCCCGCCGGCCCGAGCCGGGCGGCGGGCTCGTCGAGCTGGGGCGGTTCGCCTGCTGGTACGACGATGCGGCCGTGGCCCACCTGTTCGAGGTGGCCGCCGGGCTCGACTCGCCGGTCCTCGGCGAGGGCGAGATCCTCCGCCAGGTGCGCAGCGCCGCAGAGCAGGCGCTGGCCGAGAGGGCGAGCGGACCGGTCCTCGGCCTGCTCTTCCGCCACGCCGTCGAGGCCGGCAAGCGGGTACGCAGCGAGACGGCCATCCAGCGCGGCACCACCTCGCTGGCTCACGCCGTCGTCGAGCTCGCGGCCGACCACGCCCTCGGCCTCGAGGGCCGGCGGGTGCTGCTCGTCGGGGCGGGAGAGATGGGCACCGGTATCGCGAAGGCGCTGGCAGGGCGGCGCGACCTCACCGGCGAGGTGGTGGTCGCCAACCGGGGCGAGGACCGGGGCCGCAGCGTCGCCGACCTCGTGGCAGGGCGGTCCGTCACCCTCGAGCAGCTTCCTGACGAGCTCGTGGCGGCCGACGTGGTGCTGACCTCGACGGCAGCCGGCGAGGTGATCCTCTCGAGAGAGCGCCTCGAGGCGATCCTCGCCAGGCGGGAGGGCCGACAGCCGCTCGTCGTCGTCGACGCGGCGGTCCCCCGTGACGTCGACCCGGCGGTCGGGGAGGTCGAGGGCGTGGTCCTGCTCGACATGGAGGACGTCCGCCGCTTCGCCGAGGAGCAGATGGCAGGACGCCTGGCCGAGGTGCCTGCCGCCCGCAGCCTGCTCGCCGAGGAGCTCGAGCGCTACCGCATGACGGCGGCCGGCCGCCTCGCCGCACCGGTGGTCTCCGCCCTGCACGCCCGCTCCGAGCAGCTCCGCCTCGAGGAGATGGCGCACTTCGGCTCCCGTCTCGAGGCACTCGACCCCGCCGACCGCGAGCTCGTCGAGACCCTGACGAGGCGCGTCGTCGCGAAGCTCCTCCACGAGCCGACGATCCGGGTGAAAGACGCCGCCGGCTCGCCCCGGGGGGAGCGACTCGCCGAGGCGCTGCGCACGCTGTTCGACCTCTGAGCTGGCGCCGGGATGACTCGAGCGACGCTGCGCCTCGCCACACGGGGCAGCCCGCTCGCCCTCGCCCAGGCCCGGCGCGTCGCCGAGGCGCTGGCGGCGGGGAGCGGCGGGGACCTCGAGGCCGAGATCGTCGTGGTGGAGACGGCCGGCGACCGCCACCGGCAGGTCCCGATCCACCAGGTCGGCGGCCAGGGCGTCTTCGTGAAGGAAGTGGAGGCGGCCGTGCTCGAGGGCCGGGCTGACGCCGCCGTCCACTCGGCGAAGGACCTCCCGGCCGCTCCCGACCTCTCCCTGCTTCCCATCGCGGCGGTGCCGCCGCGGGCGGACGCCCGTGACGCCCTCGTCGGCCGCCGCCTCGATGAGCTGGCACCCGGGGCGCGGGTGGCGACGGGCTCGGTGCGCCGGCGGGCGCAGCTCGCCTGGCTCCGCCGGGACCTCACCTTCACCGAGCTGCGGGGCAACATCGGGACCCGCCTCGGAGCCGTCCCCGACGGCGGCGCTGTCGTCGTCGCCATGGCGGCACTCGACCGCCTCGGCCAAGCGGGGCTCGCCGCCCAGGTGCTGAGCCCGGCGGAGATGCTGCCCCAGGTCGGCCAGGGCGCCATCGCGGTGTGCACCCGTCCGGGGGACGACGGGACCGCCCGCCGGCTCGCCGTCGTCGACGACCCGGCCACGAGCCGCGCCCTTCGGGCCGAGCGGGCCTACCTGGCGGCCGTCGGCGGGGGGTGCGACCTGCCGGTCGGCGCCTACGCCACCTGCGAGGCAGCCGGTCCGATCCGCCTCGAGGCGATGATCGCCTCCCTCGACGGCCACGTCGTCGTCCGCGAGTCGGGCGAGGGCTCGGATCCCGACGAGCTCGGCGCCTCCGTGGCGGTCAGCGTGCTCGAGGGGGGAGGGGGCGCCGCCCTGCTCGAGCGCATCTCGGCGAGCTCCCGGCGGTGACCGTCTACCTCGTCGGCTCCGGCCCCGGGGACCCCTCCCTGCTCACGCTGCGGGCGGCCGAGCTCATCTCCGCCGCCGACGCACTCGTCCACGACGCAGGGGTCGACGGCGAGGTGCTGGCGCTCGCACCGGCCGGAGCGCCCCGTCACGACGTCGGCGCCGGCCCGGGGACCGGCCTTCCGGCCGAGGAGGTCGCCGAGCTGCTCGTCCGGCTCGGGCGCCGGCACGAGCGGGTCGTCCGTCTCGTGGGCGGCGATCCCTTCTGCTTCGGGCCAGGCGGCGAGGAGGCGCTCGCCCTCGCCGCCGCCGAGGTCGCCTTCGAGGTCGTGCCGGGCGTCTCGCAGGCGGGCGGGGCGGCCGCCTACGCCGGCATCCCGCTCACCCACGGCCGGCCCGGGGGCGTCTCGGTCGTGGCGGTCCCGCCACCGGGCGGGGGACGGGTCGACTGGGAGGCCCTCGCCCGGACGGGCGCGACGATCGTCGTCCTCCTCGATGCGGGCGGTCCCGGCGAGGTCGCCGACGCGCTCCTCGCCGGGGGGCTCGGCCCCTCGACGGCCTCCGCCCTCGTCGAGCACGCCACCCGCAGGACCCATCGGACGCGGCGCACCACCCTCGGCGAGCTCGGCGCCGTGCAGGTCGAGTCCCCCGCGGTGCTCGTCGTCGGCGAGGTGGCGGCGCTCGACCTCTCCTCGTTCGAGCGGCGCCCCCTCTCGGGCTGGCGCGTCGTCGTCACCCGGAGCCGCCGCCAGGCCTCGACGTTGGCGGCGGCGCTGAGGCAGCACGGCGCGACGCCGGTCGAGGTGCCGACCATCGAGACGGCCGGACCCTCCGACGGCGGAGCGGCTCTCGCCGAGGCCCTCTCGCGCGTCGGGTCCTTCGACTGGCTGGCGCTCTCCTCCGCCAACGCGGTCGAGGCCGTCTTCGCCGAGCTCCTCGACGCCCGCCGGCTTGCCGGCGTGAAGGTGGCGGCCGTCGGTGGCGCCACCGCGGGGGCGCTCGCCGCCCACGGCGTCGTCGCCGACCTCGTCCCCGACGAGGCGGCCGCGGAGGCGCTCGCCTCCAGCTTCGGCCCGGCCCCGCCACAGGGCGCCACCGTCCTCGTGCCCCAGGCGGCCGGCGCCCGGGAGGCGCTGCAGGCGGGCCTTCGCGAGCAGGGCTACACGGTGGAGGTCGTGGAGGCCTACCGGACGGTCCGTCCCGGGCGCGACGAGGCGGCGGCCGCCCGCCTGGCCGGTGCCGATGCCGTCACCTTCTCGTCCCCTTCGACCCTCGAGGGCTTCCTCGAGAGCTACGGGCGGGAGGCGCTGCCCCCGGTTGTCGTGACGATCGGGCCGGTGACCTCGAGCGCGGCTCGTGCCCACGGCATCGGCGTCGACGCCGAGGCGAAAGCGGCGTCGGTGGCCGGACTCGTCGATGCGCTCGTCGAGGTGGCGGCCTCGCGCCGCTGCGAGCCGTAGCCGCAGCGCCGGTACGCTCTCGTCATGGCCTTCCCGGCGCGCCGCCTGCGCCGTCTCAGGAGAACGCCCGCGCTCCGGCGCCTCGTCGCCGAGACGGACCTTCGCGTCGACGACCTCGTCGCCCCGCTGTTCGTGCGTGAGGGGATCGACGAGCCCCGGCCGATCAGCTCGCTTCCCGGCGTCGCCCAGCACACGCTCGACTCCCTCGAGGCCGAGGCGAAGCACCTCGTCTCGCTCGGCGTCCCCGGCCTCATCCTCTTCGGCGTCCCCGAGCGGAAGGACGCCGTCGGCTCGGGGGCCTCCGATCCCGACGGCATCGTCCAGGTCGCCCTGCGGCGCCTGTCCGACACCGTCGGGGGCGAGATCGTGCTGATGGCCGACCTCTGCCTCGACGAGTACACCGACCACGGCCACTGCGGGCTCGTCCGGCCCGGTGGGACGGTGGACAACGACGCCACGCTCGAGCGCTACGGCGAGGTCGCCCTCGCCCAGGCCCGGGCAGGGGCGGACGTCGTGGCGCCGAGCGGCATGATGGACGGCCAGGTGGGCGCCATCCGTGGCGCCCTCGACGACGACGGCTTCGCCGAGACGGCCATCCTCGCCTACTCGGCCAAGTACGCCTCGGGGCTCTACGGCCCCTTCCGCGAGGCGGTCGACGTCACGATCGCCGGGGGCGGCGACCGTCGTTCCTACCAGCAGGACTGGCGCAACGGGACCGAGGCGGTCGCCGAGACGCTCCTCGACGTGGCCGAGGGCGCCGACATGGTGATGGTGAAGCCGGCCGTCACCTACCTCGACGTCCTCTCGGCGCTGGTGCGACGGGTGGAGGTGCCCGTCGCCGCCTACCACGTGAGCGGCGAGTACTCGATGATCCGGGCGGCCGCCGAACGGGGCTGGATCGACGGCGAGGCCGTCATGCTCGAGCAGCTGACGGCCATCAAGCGGGCGGGCGCCGCCTTCATCCTCACCTACTTCGCGACCGAGGCGGCGGAGCTGCTCGGTGGCTGAGAGCAGCCTCGACGTCAGCCGGCGCCTGTTCGAGCGGGCCGAGCGCGTCATCCCGGGCGGGGTGAACTCACCCGTGCGGGCCTTCGGCTCGGTCGGCGGGACGCCCTACTTCGTCGCCTCGGCCCGAGGAGCCCGTCTCCGCGACGTCGACGGCAACGAGTACGTCGACTACGTCCAGAGCTGGGGCGCCTCCATCCTCGGTCACGCCCACCCCGCCGTCGTCGAGGCGGTGACGAAGGCCGCCTCGCGCGGCACGACCTTCGGCGCCCCGACCGAGGCGGAGGTGCGCCTGGCCGAGGTCGTGACGGCCGCCGTTCCCGGCTGCGAGCAGGTCCGGCTCGTCTCCTCGGGCACCGAGGCGACGATGACGGCCGTCCGGCTCGCCCGCGGGGTGACCGGCCGGAACAAGGTCGTGAAGTTCGCCGGCTGCTACCACGGCCACTCCGACGGCCTGCTGGCGGCCGGAGGGAGCGGCGTGGCGACCCTCGGGCTGCCCGGCTCGGACGGCGTCCCGCCCTCGGCCGTCGCCGACACCCTCGTCGTCCCCTACGGCGTCGTCCCCGAGCTCGGCGACGACGTGGCGTGCGTCATCGTCGAGCCGGTCGCCGCCAACATGGGGCTCGTCCCGCCCCGCCCGGGCTTCCTCGAGGGCCTGCGGGCGGCGTGCGACGAGGCGGGCGCCCTCCTCATCTTCGACGAGGTGATCACCGGCTTCCGGCTGGCGCGCGACGGCGCCGGACCCCTGTTTTCCGTCCGGCCGGACCTGTTCACCTTCGGCAAGGTGATCGGCGGCGGTCTGCCGCTCGCAGCCCTCGGCGGCCGAACCGAGCTCATGGGCGAGCTCGCCCCGGCGGGACGCGTCTACCAGGCCGGGACGCTGTCGGGGAACCCGCTCGCGACGGCGGCGGGCCTGGCGGTGCTCGAGCTGATGGACGAGGCGGCCTACGAGGAGCTGGCGGGCAAGGTGGCCCGGCTGGCCGACGGTCTGCGCGCCGCCATCTCGGCCTCGGGGCTCCCGGTGCAGGTGCCGGTGGTGCGGAGCCTGCTCGCGATCTTCTTCGCCGACACGCCGGTGACGGACTACGACGACGCCGCCCGGGCCGCCTCGAACGGCCTGCACGCCCGCTTCTTCCACGCCATGCTCACACGGGGCATCGCACTCGCGCCGAGCGCGTACGAGGTCGCCTTCTGCTCGATGGCCCACGGCGACGCCGAGCTCGAGCGCACCGTCGAGGCCGCCGGGGAGGCGGCCGCCGAGGTGGCGGCGGCCCGCTCGGAGCTCTAGCCGGCCGTTCGCAACCGGCGGCGCTCGACGTAGCGCGACAGGGCGGCGGCCGACCGGTAGATGGCCTCCGGCGGTCCGGCGAGCTCGGGGCGGATGAGGTTGGCCATGATCCGGAGCATCCACTCCATCACCGGCGTGACGTACATCCCCGCCCCGACGCAGGCCCGCATGACCCTCGGGTCCTCGATCAGGCGGACGAAGGAGCGGGCGACGGCGTAGTAGCGGCCGTACTCGGCCTCGAGGCGGGCCTCGTAGTCCGCCAGCCGGCTCGGGTCGTCGGCGCCGGCCGCCCCTGCCACGATCTCGGCGGCGATGCGCCCCGTCTCGTAGCCGTAGGCGATCCCCTCGCCGTTGAAGGGGTTGATGGAGCCGGCGGCGTCGCCGACGACCACCCAGTCGGCGCCGGCGCGCGGTCCGACGGAGAGCCCCATCGGCAGGCGACCCCCGGTCGGCTCCCCGAGGGCGGTGTCGGGGCCGAGGCACCACGACCGCGGAGCGAAGTCGACGAACTGCTCCATCAGCTTGGTGGTGTTCACGCCCTTCCAGCGGTCCGAGGTGGACAGCAGCCCGACCCCGACGTTCACCCGCCCGTCGCCGAGCGGGAAGATCCAGCCGTATCCCGGCACGACGTTGCCCTCCCGGTCCCGGATGTCGAGGTGGGACTCGATGTAGGCGTCATCGTGGCGCGGCGAGGAGTAGTAGCCGCGAAGCGCCATGCCCTGGGGCCAGGTCTTCACGCGGGCGGTGCCGAGGGCGCGCCCGAAGCGCGTGAGGGAGCCGTCGGCGACGACCGTGTAGCGCGCCCGGACCTCCGAGACGGTCCCGCGGGCGGTGTCGAGGACCCGGGCCCCGCCGGCCCGGCGCAACCCGGCGCGGTCGGTCTCGCCGTCGCCGGCGAGCGGGCCGACCGCCTCGGCACCCTGCCAGAGCTCGGCACCCGCCTTCTCGGCGTTGGCCGCCACGAGCCCGTCGAGGTCGTAGCGGGTGACGGTGTAGCCGTAGTCGGGGTAGTCGGGACCCGACGGCCACTTCATCTCGAGGGTGCGGCCGAAGGCCATCGAGCGCAGGCCCTCGTAGCGGTGCTGGCGGGCCGAGAGGTCCGGCTCGAGTCCCATGTCCGCCAACTGGCGCACCGAGCGGGGCGTGAGCCCGTCACCGCAGGTCTTCTGTCGGGGGAAGTGCTTCTTCTCCACGACGACGACGTCGAGGCCACGGGAGGCGAGCCAGTAGGCAGCCGCACTGCCGGAAGGACCGGCCCCGACGACGAGCACGTCGCAGGACCGCTCGGCCGGCCGCGCCGGGCCGAGGTCGGATTCGGTCGAGGCGTTCTCCGGGCTCACCCGCCAGAGTGTACGAGGCTCGCACGCCGCTCCCGACTGGCCCTCTCGGTGAGCGCGCCACGCAGTGAGCGCTGAGTATCGTCGGTGGCGGTGGTTCCGTCCCGGCGGATGTGACCGCGTGCACAAGCGCGTGATAGACCCGATGGAGACCAATGGGAAGCCTCGATACCTACCTCCCGATCTTCTTCATGATGGTGCTCGGCCTCGTCTTCGCCGCGCTGTCCTTCGTCGCCTCGCGCATGCTCGCGCCGCACCGGCCGACGGCTGCGAAGGAGGCGCCGTACGAGTGCGGGATCGTGCCGACCCACGAGCCGGCTCACCGCTTCCCCGTGCGCTTCTACCTGATCGCGATGATCTTCGTCATCTTCGACATCGAGATCATCTTCCTGTTCCCCTGGGCGATCGTCTTCGGTGACCTGAAGACCTTCGGTCTGGTCGAGATCCTCGTCTTCGCCGCCGCCGTCTTCGTCTCCTTCGTCTACCTCATCTCGAACGGTGCGCTCGACTGGGGCCCGATCAAGAGGGTCCGGCCGATCACCTCGGAGGTGCTGCGCACGACCCGCTCGACCGTCCGGCGCATCGGCTCGTCGAGCGGCGAGGCGGCCTGAGGGAGGAAGAAGTGGGCCTCGAAGACCTCAGCCACAACTTCCTCACCGGCCAGCTCGAGGACCTCGTGAAGTGGGCCCGTCGTTCGAGCGTCTGGCCGGCGACCTTCGGCCTCGCCTGCTGCGCCATCGAGATGATGGCGGCCGGCGCGGCGGACTTCGACCTCGCACGCTTTGGGATGGAGGTCTTCCGAGCCTCGCCCCGCCAGGCCGACCTCATGGTGGTGGCCGGCCGGGTCTCCCAGAAGATGGCTCCGGTGCTGCGTCAGGTCTACGACCAGATGATGGAGCCGAAGTGGGTCATCTCGATGGGCGTGTGCGCCTCCACCGGCGGCATGTTCAACAACTACGCCATCGTCCAGGGCGTCGACCAGATCGTCCCGGTCGACGTCTACGCCCCGGGCTGCCCCCCGAGCCCGCAGACGCTCATGCACGCCATCCTGACCCTGCACGAGAAGATCCGCACCGGCGAGCTGACCCGTCGCAGGGCCGAGGGCACGGGCGCCGGCATCCACGTCGCCGAGCCGACCCCCGGCTGGGTGCAGCCGCAGCCCCGCCCGGTCCACGTGGGGACGCCGCGGTGACCGAGGTCACCGCCGATGCTGCCCTCCCCGAGTTCGAAGGGGTGCCGTCCGCCGTCGTCCGCGGCAGGCTCGTGCTGCACCCCTCCCGCGACCGCTACCTTGAGACCTGCCGGTCGCTCAGGGAGGCGACCTTCGCCATGTGCTCGGACCTGTGCGGGGTGGACTACCTGCGCCACCCCGGGCGCGACCTGCCAGACGGCGTCACCGCCGAGCGCTTCGAGGTGGTCGTGAACCTGCTCTCGCTGGACCGGGCCGAGCGGGTGATGATCCGCCTGCAGGTGCCCGAGTCCGACCCGGTCGTCCCGACGATCGTGCCGCTCTACCCGGGTGCCGAGGCGATGGAGCGCGAGACCTTCGACATGTTCGGTGTCCGCTTCGAGGGCCACCCCGACCTCACCCGCATCCTCATGCCGGAGGACTGGGAGGGCCACCCGTTGCGCAAGGACTACTCGCCGGGCCGCGTGCCCGTGCAGTTCAAGCAGGCGCCGGGGCCACGATGAGCGACCACGACGAGCAGGTGACGGCCGGCGAGCTCCCGGTCGAGGGCGAGGGCGCCGAGGTGGCCGCCGGCGACGAGGAGGACTTCGCGGCCGTCTTCGAGCGGGAGACCTCAGAGGGCCCCCAGGAGCTCCTCGACCGGACCGAGACGAGTGCCGACGAGCTGGCGATCGAACAGGGCGCCATCCTGCGCCTCCCCGAGGGGCTCGTCCTCGACCCCGGTGACGTCGACGTCGAGTTCGGCGAAGACGAGACCATGATCATCAACATGGGGCCGCAGCACCCCTCCACCCACGGGGTGCTGCGGATCATGATGGAGCTCGAGGGCGAGACGGTGCTGCGCTCCAAGCCGGTCATCGGCTACCTGCACACCGGTATGGAGAAGACCGGCGAGGAGCTGTTCTACGTCCAGGGGTCGACCAACGTCACCCGGATGGACTACCTCTCGCCCCTCCACAACGAGCTCGTCTACTCGCTCGCGGTGGAGGAGCTGCTCGGCGTGGAGGTGCCGCCGCGGGCGACCTGGATCCGGATGCTCATGTGCGAGCTCAACCGGATCTCCTCCCACATCATGTGGACGGCGACGAACGGGATGGACCTCGCCTCGACCTCGATGATGATCTACGGCTTCCGGGAGCGGGAGATGGTCCTCGCCTTCTTCGAGAAGGTGACGGGGCTCAGGATGAACCACAACTACATCCGGCCCGGCGGTGTGGCGGCCGACCTGCCCGACGGGTGGGAGGACGACGTCCAGGCCCTCCTCGACACGATCCCCGGCCGCGTCGACGAGTACGACGAGCTGCTCACCGGCCAGCCGATCTTCCGCGAGCGGACCGAGGGTGTCGGCATCATCTCCCCCGAGCTCGCCATCGCCATGTCGGCGACCGGCCCGATCCTCCGGGCCTCCGGCGTCCCCTGGGACCTTCGCCGGTCGATGCCGTACATGTTCTACGACGAGCTCGACTTCGACGTCATCGTCGGCACCGTCGGCGACACCTTCGACCGCTACGCCGTCCGCCTGAACGAGATCCGGGAGTCGTGCAAGCTCGTGGCGCAGATCCTCGAGCGGATGCCGAAGGGCGACTACCGGGTGCAGGACAAGAAGGTCACCCCGCCGCCGCGGGCCCGCATCGACGAGTCGATGGAGGCGCTCATCCACCACTTCAAGATCTTCACCCGCGGCTTCGAGGTCCCGCCCGGCGAGGTCTACACGGCCGTCGAGTCGCCGCGGGGCGAGCTCGGCTGCTACCTCGTCTCCAACGGCACGAACAAGCCCCAGCGCATGCACATCCGAGGGCCGAGCTTCGTCAACCTGCAGTCCCTGCCGGCGATGCTGCGCGGCGGGCTCATCGCGGACGCCATCGCGATCATCTCCTCGGTCGACCCGGTCATGGGGGAGGTGGACCGCTGATGGCGCGGCTCAGCGCGGAGAACCGGCAGAAGGCCGAGGCCATCGTGGCCGTCTATCCCGAGCGGCGCTCGGCCCTCATCCCGCTCTGCCACCTCGCCCAGGCCCAGGACGGCTACCTCACCGAGGAGGCCATGGAGGACGTCGCCGAGCTGTGCGGGGTGTCGGCGGCCGAGGTGCGCGGGACGGCGTCGTTCTACGACATGCTCCACACCGAGCCCGTCGGCAAGTACGTCATCGCCGTCTGCACCAACATCGCCTGCATGCTGGCGGGCGCCTACGAGGTGCTCGGCCACGCGGAGGAGCGGCTCGGGATCCACTCCGGCCAGACGACGCCCGACGGGCTGTTCACCATCGAGGAGGCCGAGTGCCTGGCCGGCTGTGACAAGGCCGTCTGCGTCCAGGTGAACCACCGCTTCTTCGGACCGGTGGACGAAGAGGGTTTCGACCGCCTCGTCGAGGACCTGGCCGAGGGCCGCCTCGAGGGCACCGTCCCCTCCCACGGCGTCCTCTGCCGCGTCGAGCGGACGGTCGGGCTGCCCGCCCGGGAGCCGCAGGCCGCCACCGGGAGCGCGGCCGCCGCGCCCGCGCCGGCGCGCCAGGCCCGGCGAGGAGGAACGAGCTGATGGTGACCGACGTACCGCCGATCGTCTCGGCCCGGCTCGGCCACGAGGACTCCCACACCCTCGAGCGCTACCTCGCGACGGGCGGCTACGAGGGCCTGCGCAAGGCCCTCTCCATGACCGCCGAGCAGGTCCACGAGGAGGTCAACGCCGCCAGCCTGCTCGGGCGGGGCGGGGCGGGCTTCCCGGCCGGCCGGAAGTGGTCGATGCTGCGG
>JAKACF010000031.1 GCA_021821585.1 Actinomycetes bacterium | reverse complement strand
GGTGGCCTCGGGATCGCCATCTTGAACGAGGCGACCCATCGCGACCTCGGGGTCTCGAGCTTCGTCTCGGTCGGCAACAAGGCCGACGTGAGCGGCAACGACCTGCTCCGGTACTGGGAGGAGGACCCGAGCACCGACGTCATCCTCCTCTACCTCGAGTCCTTCGGGAACCCGCGGCACTTCGCCCGCATCGCCCGGCGCATCGCCCACTCCAAGCCCATCGTGGCCGTGAAGGCCGGCCGGTCGGCAGCCGGGACGCGGGGCGCCTCCTCGCACACGGCAGCGCTCGCCACCCCGGACGCCACCGTCGACGCCCTGTTCCGCCAGGCGGGGGTGATCCGGGTCGACACTCTGGAGGAGCTGTTCGACGTGGCCGACGTGCTCTCCCACCAGCCGCTCCCGGCCGGGCGGCGCGTGGCCATCGTCGGCAACGCCGGCGGCCCGGGCGTGCTGGCGGCGGACGCCTGCGAGGGCTACGGCCTCGAGGTGCCCGAGCTCTCGCCGGCGACACAGGCCAGGCTGCGGGCGCTGCTCGGGCCGGCGGCCGCCGTCCGCAACCCGGTCGACTGCATCGCCTCGGCCACCGCCGAGCAGTACCGTCGCGCCCTCGAGCTCGTCCTTGGCGACGACTCGGTCGACGCCGTCATCGTGATCTTCACCCCGCCGCTCGTCACCGAGGCGGACGACGTGGCGGCGGCCGTGGCCGAGGTGGCGCGGGGCGCCCAGAAGACGATCGTGACGAACTTCCTCGCCACCTCCGGCGCCCTGTCCGCGCTGCGGACGGGCGAGCGGCGCGTGCCGTGGTTCGCCTATCCCGAGTCGGCCGCCCGGGCGCTCGCCCGGATCGCCCCGTATGCCGCCTGGCTCGCCAAGCCGGCGATCGAGCCTCCCCGCTTCGTCGACGTCGACGAGGCGGCAGGGCGCGCCGTCGTCGCCGAGGCGCTCGCCGGCGGCGACGAGGCCTGGCTCACGACCGAGGCTGCCGCCTCGCTCCTCGAGGCCTATGGCGTGCCCTTCGTCCGGAGCGTCAGGGTGACCTCGCCGAAGGAGGCGGCGGCCGCCGCCGGTTCCGTCGGCTACCCGGTCGCCCTCAAGCTCGACGTCCCGAGCGTCGTCCACAAGAGCGACGTCGGCGGCGTGCGACTCGACCTCGCCGACGAGGCGGCGGTGACCGTCGCGGCCGCCGACCTGCTCGGCCGCTTCGCCGAGGCGGCGCTCGTCGTCCAGCCGATGGCGCCGCCGGGCGTGGAGACGATCGTCGGCGTCCTCGAGGTGCCCTCCTTCGGGCCGCTCGTCATGGTCGGGCTCGGGGGGACCGCCACCGAGCTGCTCGGCGACCGCGCCCTCTCGCTCGTGCCGCTCACGCGGGCCGACGCCCTCGAGCTCATCGGCTCGCTGCGGTCCTCCCCCTTGCTCACGGGCTACCGCGGCACTCCGAAGGCCGACGTCGGCGCCCTGGCGGACGTCCTCTGCCGTGTCGCCCGCCTCGCCGAGGACCTCCCCGAGATCGTCGAGATGGACCTGAACCCGGTCCTCGCCTCTCCCGACGGCTGCCTCGCCCTCGACTGCAAGATCAGGGTGCGGCGGGAGGTCACGCCCGAGCCGGAGCTGCGGCGGCGCAAGCTCCGCTGAGGCCTTCTCAGCGCCCCCTGAAGACCGGCTCGCGGTGCTCGACGAAGGCCTGCACCGCCTCGAGGTGGTCCGCCGTCGTCCCCGTGTGGAGGTGGTGGGTCGCCTCGAGGTCGAGACAGTCGGCGAGGCTCGCATGGAGGGCCCGGTTGAGGTTCTCCTTCATGTAGCGGTAGGCCACCGTCGGGCCGGCCGCCAGGCGCCGTGCCCGAGCCAGGGCGGCCGCCTCGAGCTCGTCGTCGGGGAAGACGGCGTTCACGATGCCGAGCCGCTCGGCCTCGCCGGCGCTGATCCGATCGGAGAGGAAGTAGAGCTCGCGCGCCTTGCCGGTGCCGACGAGACGCGAGAGGAAGTAGCTCCCGCCGTAGTCGCCCGAGAAGCCGACCCTGGCGAAGGCCGTCGTGAGGACGGCGCTCGCCGCCGCGTAGCGGAGGTCGCAGGCGAGGGCGAGCGAGAGCCCGGCCCCGGCCGCCGGGCCCGGGAGGACGGCGACCGTCGGCTTCGCCATGGCGAAGAGGCGCCCGGAGGTCTCCTCGTGGTTGCGGCGCTGGCGGAGCACCAGCTCCTCGTAGGAGACCGGTCCCCCCGTCGCCTGGCCGTCCCCTGCCATCTGCTTCACGTCACCGCCGGCGCAGAAGGCGCCCCCGGCGCCGGTGAGGACGACGCAGCGGACGTCGTCGTCCCGCTCGAAGCGGGCGAGCAGCCGGCCGAGCGCCTCGAGCATGGCGCCACTCAGCGCGTTGCGGCGCTCGGGGCGGTTGAAGGTGAGGACGCCGACCCCCTGCTCGATCCGGGCGAGCAGGTGGTCGGTGCCGGTGTCGAGGTCGGTCACGTCTCCTCCTTGTCGTGGTCGGTCGGCTCCGAGTCGAAGCGGACGCCGCCGATGGTGCTCGAGCGTGCCGGACCGGGACGGGCGAGGCGGCAGGCGACGATGCCGGGGCGCCGGTCGATGGCCCTGAAGTCGAGTGCCTGGCCCGCCGCCTTGAGCTGCACGCTGGCGCCGGAGAGGCGCGCCCCGTCGCCGAGGACCTCGGCCCAGCGCCGGGCGGCCGCCTCCGGCCGCTCGACCGCCACCTCGAGGCCGACCAGCCCGCGGTCGGGCGCCGGCCGTGCCGGCGCACCGGCCCGCCAGGCCGGTCCTCCCCACTCCCAGCTCGATGGCGGATCCGCCCAGTCGAGCGAGACGATGGCACCGGGCACGTCGCGGGGATCGAGGTGCGTGGCCGAGATGTGGTCGAGGTCGACCTGCCATGCGATGCGGACGCCGAGCCGGGCGAGGCGGCGGCGGAGCTCCTGCCTCCCGGCGACCTGGAAGATCGCCATGTAGCCGCCCTCGCCGTGCCGGGCGACGAAGCGGGCCCCGGCGGTGCCCCCCGTGAGCGGGGCGAGCACCTCGAGGAAGCAGTCTCCGAAGGAGAGGACGCGGTTCTCGAGCCCGAAGACCCCGACGCCCGGGTCCGTCCAGCCGGGCTCGAGCCCGAGCTCGTCTCTCAGCGCGACGGCGACGTCCTCGATCCTCGGGGTGATGAGCGCCACCTGGCGGAGGCGCACCGCGAGGGTCACGCCTCGTCGCTGTGGCGGTGTGCCTCCCGCTCGGACATGCGGGCGGCGAAGGCGGCCGCCTCGGTCCGCCTCGACATCCCGAGCTTGGTGAGCAGGTTGGAGACGTAGTTCTTCACCGTCTTCTCGGCGAGGAAGAGACGCTCGGCGATCTGGCGGTTGGTGAGGCCCTCCGCCAGGAGGTCGAGGATGCGTCGCTCCTGGTCCGACAGCCGGGTGAGGCGCTCGTCCTGTTCGGGCCCGCTGCGGAGCCGCTCGAGGACGCGGTTGGTGAGGGAGGGGTCGATGAGCGACTCGCCCCGACCCACGCGCTCGATCGCCGAGACGAGATCGGTGCCCCGGATCTGCTTCAAGACGTAGCCGGAGGCGCCGCCCATGATGGCGGCGAACAGGGCGTCGTCGTCGGCGTAGGAGGTGAGCATGAGACAGTGCAGCTCCGGCATCCGGCTGCGCAGCTCCCGGCAGACCTCGACACCGTCCCCGTCGGGCAGGCGGACGTCGAGGACCGCCACGTCCGGCTTCAGCGCCGGCACCCGCCGGAGCGCCTCGTCGGCCGTGCCGGCTTCGCCGACGACCTCCATGCCCCCGGTCGTCTCGAGCAGGCCGCGGATCCCGGCGCGCACTACTTCGTGGTCGTCGAGCAGGAACACCTTCAGCATCGTGTCGGCTCCTCGGTCGTCGGCCTCCGTCACGGGGCGCTATGCCTCCACTGCACGGTAGTGCCGCCGCCAGATCAATCGGTAGACCCTCGTGAGCCGGGGCACGGAGCGCACCCCCGGGATGAAGGGCACGAGGGCGAGCAGCACGGTCAAGAGCATCATGATCGCCCACACCTCGACGTCGCCGTTCGAGGAGGAGTTCATCGGCGGCACCTGGTACCACAGGGTGTAGAGCCATAGCCAGGCCTGGCCGGGGTAGTTGCCCGTCTCGTTCATCATCCCCCACTGCTCGCCGAGCAGGTGGCGGTTCGAGGCGACGTCGCCCATGTAGGCGCCGTCCGCGATGAACAGCAGCGGCTTGGTGTAGTCCGTGCCGTAGAGCTGCGGCGTCGCCGTGAGGGCACCGTCGAGCGCGCCGGTCCGGGCCATGTCGAGCAGGTGGGACATCATCGTCCCGACTGGGCCGTAGGCACCGGCGGGGACCCGCAAGACGCCGCCGGTGAAGGACGCACTCGCCACGGCCTTCTCGTAGGCGGCGTTCCAGGCGGCCTTTCTCGACGCGGGCGCCAGCTGGTACTCGGTGATCGCCCGGTCGAGGACCGGCACGTCGGGAAGGGTCCGCAGCGGACGGATCACGAACTGCTGCGCCGTGTCGAGGGGGATGTGGACGCCGACGAGCGACTCGAGCGAGAGCGGGCCGAGCTTCTGGCTCGCCCCGGCGGTGCCGGTGTAGGGCGGCCCGTAGGTGGCCGTGCCGCTCGTCCCGTCGAGCTCGGTCGTGGCGGTCTGGACGAAGTCGACCGGTGCCGCCTTCGACCAGGACTGGAGCGTGATGGCCCGCTCGTCGGGCGAGGAGAACACGGTTGCGAAGAGGATCGCCAGGAGGAGCACGACGACGAAGGCGATGCTCACCTCCTTCAACAGGTCGTAGCGGACCGAGGGCCCCTGCCACTCGGCGACGTCACGGTCGGGGTTGAAGCGCCTGCGGCTCACTTGTCGGCTCCTTTGGCGGGGAAGGGCGGCACGACGCCGCGCCGGCGGACGAGCAGGACGTGGACGGCGACCATGACCGCCACGACGAGCGGCAGCAGCAGCACGTGCCAGAGCAGCATCTGGCCGAAGTTGAGGACATTCCAGAAGGCCCCCGCCCCCGTCGCGTTGATCCCGTCCTTGGCCTGGGTGCCGATCCACTCCGAGTCGAAGTTCTGCTGGGACAGGTAGCCGGTGAAGGCCGTCGCGATCGAGATGACGAAGGCCAGCACCCCGGTGATCCAGGTGGCCCGGCGCCGGCCGCGCCAGGCGGCCATGAAGAACTTGCCCCAGAGGTGGATGACCATGAAGAAGAAGAACAATTCGGTGCCCCACAGGTGCACCGAGTTGACGAACAGGCCCGCCGAGGAGACGTGCCACCAGTCGGGGCCCTTGATGGCAAGGACGGCGCCCGACGCCAGCACGACCCCGAAGGCCGCAAGGGTGAGGGCTCCGAAGACGTAGATCCACGACGCGACGTAGGAGGGCTGGCGGTCCGGCAGCAGCTTCTCGGGCGGGAGCGTGGCGACCGCCCGACGGCGCAGCCACCCCGTCCAGGTGGGTCGGGTCTCGAGCCCGTAGCCGGCCTGGCCGCCCGGCTCCATCGGGGTGTCCGAGAACGTGCTCACTTCTTTCCTCCGTGGGGGAAGGGAATGGCGATCGCGAGGATGAACACGAGCAGCATGAGGCCGATGACGACCAGGTTGGCGACCGAGATGTCGATGAACCCCCAGTGGACGTAGTGGCCCGGGCGGCCCAGGTCGACGAGCGCAGCGATGACGGTGGGCATGGATGCGGTACCTCCTCGTCCGCCAGCATGGGCGGTTGGTCCCTCGGGGAGATAGGGCCGAAGGGCCCGCCCCCCCGGGAAAAGGACCCAAGGGGCCGACTGTCCAGGGCCGAAGGACACCTGTTCAATCGGGACCGGGAGGCGACGGTCGACTCGGGGTCGGGCTCCCCCCAAAGGAGGAGCCGGTGTCCCGGACGGCTGCGGGAAGAGGGCCGGGTGGCCCGCAGCAGGGGCCTTTCGGCCCTGACGGCCCGAGGGGTGCCGCCGTCATCATCGGGTCTGGGGAGGTGATCCGATGATCTCAGACGGAGGCTCCAACAGGGCGAGCGGGGGCCCCATGCAGTGGCGGAGGGCACACCGCAACGGGGGTGGCGGCGGGGCTGCTGCTGCCTCGCACGCCGTCTTCGTCGGCGACTTCACCTACGTCGACCGGGACTTCGAGGAGCTCGCCGAGCTCTTCTTCGACTTCGGGGCCGAGTGGGCCAAGGAGGCCGAGCTGTCGGCGGCCCGCCAGCGGCTGCGCCTCACCGAGGGTCTTCCGCGCCGCAGCTCCTCGGCCGTGACGGTCCCGGTTCGCCTCGAGCCGGTGGACGAGGAGGCGATGACACCCTCCCTCGATGCCGACATCGAGCTGCTGAGCCTCGGGAGGGGCCACTGCCGCCTCGGCTTGAGCGGCCGGTACCGGACCTCGCGCGACGGCGCCAGCGACCGCGACCGCATGGCCGTGCAGCGGGCCGCCGAGATGGCCACCCGTCGGGTGCTGAACGACGTCGCCGCCTCGCTCTCGCCCCAGGCGTCCTAGTCGTCCGGTCCTCTTCAGGGCCGGTGGGCGGCCGCAGCCGCCGCCTCGGCGAAGACGAGGCAGCCGGTGCCCGAGAAGGTGAGGCCCACCCGCTCGCCTCGGCGCGCACGCTCGGTGGTGACGATGCCGGCCACCGTGCCCCCGCCGGGAAGGTCGACCACGAGCTCGTAGCCACGCCCCCGGAAGGCGACGTCCGCCACCTCGCCGCGTGCTTGGCACTCGGGAGAGTCGGGATGGCACAGGCCAGCGGCGGACGGACGGACGGCGAGGAGCGCCTCTCCGGGCTCGAGGGGCGCGATCGCCCGGGCGCAGATCGCGCGGGTGCCCGCCCCGCTTGCGAGCTCGACCTCGGTCTGCTCGCCCGCAGCGGCGTGACCGGTTCGCACCCGCAGCTCGGCCGCCAGCCCCGTGAACCGGGCGACGAAGGGAGTCGCCGGGTGGCTGTAGACGTGCTCGGGGGCGCCCAACTGGACGACGCGGCCGTCCGAGAGGACGCCGACGCGATCGGCCAGGGCGAACGCCTCGGCCTGGTCGTGGGTGATGTAGACGGCCGTCGACCCGCTCTCGCGCACGAGGGCGGAGATCTCGATGCGCATGCGCTCGCGCAGGTCGGCATCGAGGTTGGACAGCGGCTCGTCACACAGGATGAGGCCGGTCTCTCCGACGAGGGCCCGGGCGAGCGCAACCCGCTGCTGCTCGCCTCCGGAGAGCTCCGAGGGGTAACGGGCGGCGAGCTGGCCGAGGCCGACGCGCTCGAGCATCCGGCTCGCCCGCGCGCGCCGCTCGGCAGCGGTGAGCTTGTGGCGTCGCAGCGCGAAGGCGACGTTGTCGAGGGCGGACAGGTGCGGCCAGAGGGCGTAGTCCTGAAAGACCATCGCCAGCCGGCGATGCTCGGGCTGCAGGTGCGAGCGGGCGTCCGCCACCACCCGCCCGCCGACGGCGACCCGCCCCGAGGTGATGCGCTCGATGCCGGCGACTGAGCGGACGAGCGTCGTCTTCCCCGAGCCGGAGGGCCCGAGCAGGACGAGGAAGGTACCGGGCTCGACGGTGAGGCTCACCTCGTCGAGCGCCACGGCGCCGTTCCCGAACCGCTTGGTCACGTGGTCGAGCAGGAGCGACTCAGCCACGACCGACCGTCCCGATCCGGCGCCAGCCTCGTGGCGTCAGCAGCCGGTAGAGGCCGAGGACGACGCCCACGACGACGAGCGCGAGCAGGACCGAGACCACCGCCTGGGCGATCCCGACGCCGAAGTGGTAGTTGCCGAGGTTGTCCTCGATCGCGACAGAGACCGGCGGCGAGTTCGGTGCGTACAGCAGCTGTGAGATGGGCAGCTCGAGGAAGACGGCCGCGAAGGTGAGCAGCCACGCCATGACGACCGGGCGCGAAATGGCGGGCAGCACGGCATGTGCCCATGCCCGTACCGCCCCCGCCCCGTGGGTCCTCGCCGCGTCGTGCAGCGAGGCTTGGAGCTGCGAGACGGGGCCGAACAGGACGCGGGCGTTGGTCGGCAGGCTGGCGGCGATGTAGGCCATGACGAGCAGGGTCGTCGTCTGGTAGAGGTCGATGCCGATCTTCGACATGAAGGGGAGGTTGTAGGCGAAGATGTAGCCGGCGGCGAAGACGACGCTCGGGAGCGCCACGGCCGCCAGGAGGAGGAGGTCGAGCGCCTTGGCGAGGCGGCTCCTCGTCCGGGCGAGCATCCGGGCGGCGACGAGGCCCGCGGCGACGGTGACCGTGGCTGCCACGGCGCCGTAGAGGAGCGAACGCTCGACCGGGCCGAGCAGGCCCGAGTTCGTGAAGACGGCCTCGTAGTTGACGAAGGTGAGGCGAAACGACGAGCCGAAGTCGGCGAGCAGCGAGCCGCTCACCGCGCCGAAGGCGGGCACCGCAAGGGCTGCCCCGAGAAATGCCGTGACGGCTCCGAGGGCGGCGGCGCACTCCCACTTCGACAACGCGACCGGCGTCACCGGACGCGACCGGCCCGAGAGGACGGCGTACGACCTGCCCTTGAGCGCCCGAGCCTGGAAGGCGAGCGGGACGGCGACCGAGGCGACGAGCAGCCAGCCGATCGCCGCCGCAGCGGGGAAGCTCGGCGGAAAGCCGCCGATCGCCGAGTACAGCTGGTAGGTGGCGAGGGGGAAGTGGGCGGTGTAGGCGAGCGTGGCAGCCACCCCGAAGTCGCTCACCGACTCTGCGAAGCCGATGGCGAGTGCCGACGAGATGGCCGGCGCGAGGATCCGGGCGACGAGCATGAGCGTCCTCGCCCTGCTGGCCCCGTGGACGCGCGAGGCGTCCTCGAGCTCCTGGCCGAGCCCGAGGAAGGCGGCGGAGACCGCGAGGAAGGCGAAGGGGACGCTGCGCAGCCCGAGCATCATGACCACCCCGGCCGGCCCGAGGACGAGGTGGGTCACCGCGGGCAGGTCGAGGCCGAGCCGGTACATCACGCCGTCGGGCTCGACGAGCCGGACCCACCCGAGCGCCGGCAGCCAGGAGGGCAGGAGCAGGACGAGCCACATGGCCGCCCGCACGAGCCGCCGGGCGGGCATCGAGGTCCGCGAGACGAGCCAGGCGAGGGGGAAGCCCACGACGACGCCGATCGCTGCGGCGGCGGCGCTCACCCAGAGCGAGTCCGCCA
The DNA here is from genome assembly GCA_021821585.1 of Actinomycetes bacterium. Taxonomy (GTDB): domain Bacteria; phylum Actinomycetota; class Acidimicrobiia; order Acidimicrobiales; family Bog-793; genus JAKACF01. The sequence goes on along the minus strand of JAKACF010000031.1, from coordinate 6,662 downwards.
GCGACGAGAAGGTCGTGCCGGTGAATGCGGCCTCGAGGTACGAGAGGGTGAACCACTGCGGGCCCTGGTCGAACAGGCGGGGGGAGACGGCGAGAGCGAGGAAGCACAGGCACGGGGCGATGATGAGTGCGACGAGGCCGATCCAGAGGGCGGGCCGGGCCACCACCGCCGCCCGGGCCATCAACCGGGCGGCGGTGGTGGGCAGCTGCGACCGGCCGCCGAGCCACAGGTCGGGGGATGCCCGCCGCCGACCTGTGGTCCTGCCGGCCGCCTGCTCCGTCGCGATCGGCGGCGCCGTCACCCCGTTCGCCGGGGGGTGCGGAGGGAGGGCCGTCGCCGTGACGGGCGGCTCACTGGACGATGTGGGAGTCGAACCACTGCGTGAGAGCCGACTCGCGCGCTCCCCAGGTGTAGGGGTTGATGTACTGCGTGTGCACCGAGGCGAGCGAGGGCAGCAACGGCAGCGGCTTCACCCCGTTCAGCACCGGGTAGTAGAGCGAGTCGCCCGTCGGGTCGCCGGACTGCATCACCTTCTGGCCTGCGGGCGAGAGGACGTACTCGGCGAACCGCTTCGCTTCTGCCTGCTCGGCCGCCGGTGCCTTGGCGTCGATGCCGATGCAGGAGGGCAGCATCGTGACCGGGTTGAGGTACTCGACCCGGAGGGACCTGTCGGTGGCCTCGGCGCCGATGCCGGCGGAGCTCTGGACGAGCGCCAGTCGGATCTGGCCGGCCGTGAGCGCCTGCAGGGTAGGGCCGTTCGTCGGATGGATGACGAGCCCGTTCGCCTTCAGCGCCTCGAAGTACCTCTCTCCGGCCGAGACACCGCCGAGGGCGTTCATGACGCCGGCGATGAAGGGATAGGTCGGACCGGACTGCGCCGGGTCGTTCGTCCCGATTGCGTTCTTCCACTGCGGGCTCGTGAGCTCGTTCCAAGAGGTCGGGGGGTTCTTCACCTTGGTCGAGTCGTAGACGACGGCACCGGCGAGCGTCACGCCGGTCGGCACCCACGACTTGTCGGCCGGGATCGAGGTCCTCCCGAGTGAGTTCCAGCTCACGGCGGGCTCGAAGCCGCGCAGCAGCAGGCCCTGGCGATCGAGGGCGGCGAAGGCGGTCGGTCCGTCGACCCAGAGCAGACCCCAGTTCGGGTTGTTCCTCGACGCCTCGATCTGGGTGAGCAGCGGCCCGGTCGAGTTGTTGTCGAAGCGGACCGGGATGCCGGTCGCCTTCGTGAAGGCGTTGATCTCCGCAGGGGCGTAGCCCTGGGCGGAGTAGACGACGAGGGGGATGGGACTCTTCGAGCTCGCGCCGGCGGTGTTGCTCGACGCTCCCGAGCTGGCGCACGCCGCCAGGCCGAGCGAGGAGAGGGCGACGAGCCCGGCCGCCCGAAGGGCGCGTCTCGTGCGTCGAGGGGGCAGGGGTGCGGTGGCCAACAGGGGACCTCCTTGGGAGAAGGGGAGTGGTCGTGGCAGCGCTTCCGGCCCGTACCGTACGGAGCGGGGATGAACCGGGAATGTGGGCCGGGCGACGCCGACCTGAACTCTCGGTGACATCTCGGCCACGCCCCGACGCGTGCCGTGAAGGGGCGATGGCACCGGTGGGCTCGCCATGGCGTGGCCGTACGATGTCGGCATGTCGACGAGCCGAGCAGGCCGCCCGCCGCAGGTGGACGCGCTCGCCCGCTCGATCGCGGACGTCGGCCTGCCGCACCCGCTCCTCGTGGAGGCCGCCCGTGCGGCGATCGCAGACTCGGCGCCCGAGACCGCCAGGGCCCGAGCGGAGGCGCTCGCTTCCAGCCTGCTCCGACCTGTCGTCAACGCGACGGGCGTCCTGCTCCACACCAACCTCGGACGGGCGCCGGTCGAGCACTGCTCGACCGCCCGGGCGAGCAACCTCGAGTTCGACCTCTCGAACGGCAGGCGCGGCTCGCGCCAGGCCCACGCCGCCTCGCTGCTCGCCCGGGCGACGGGCGCCGAGTCGGCGCTCGTGGTGAACAACGGCGCCGCGGCGGTCCTGCTGGTGCTGGCCGCGCTCGCCAAGGGGCGATCCGTCGTCGTGAGCAGGGGGGAGCTGGTCGAGATCGGGGGCGGGTTCCGCGTCCCGGAGGTCCTCGCCGAGTCGGGGGCCGAGCTCGTCGAGGTCGGGACGACCAACCGGACCCGCCGACGCGACTACGAGGCGGCCGTCTCCTCTCGCGAGGACGTCGCCCTCGTGTTGAAGGTCCACCAGTCGAACTACCGCATCGTCGGCTTCACCGAGGCCGTCGGGGTGGGCGAGCTGTCCCGCCTCGGACCGCCGGTCGTGGTGGACCTCGGGTCGGGGCTGCTCGACGCGGCCACCCCGTGGCTCGAGGGCGGACCGCCAGAGTGGCTGGCAGGGGAGCCCGCCGCCCGCCAGAGCCTCGAGCAGGGAGCTGCGCTCGTCACCTTCTCGGGCGACAAGCTTCTCGGGGGCCCGCAGGCAGGCATCATCGCCGGCCGCCGCGAGTTCGTGGCGGCCTGTGCCCGCCACCCCATGGCGCGGGCCCTCCGCCCGGGCTCGCTCGTCCTCGGTGCCCTCCAGGAGACCGCTCTCTCCTACCTCGGCCGCGACGGCGGGGCCATCCCGTTCTGGCGCATGGCGACCGTGCCGCCCGAGGTCCTGAGGTCACGGGCCGCCGCCCTCTCCGCCAAGTGCGGCCCTCACCTGAGGGTGGTCGAGTGCAGGTCGGTCGTCGGTGCCGGGTCGGCTCCGGGGACCGAGATCGCCTCGTTCGGCGTGGCCCTCGCGGGCGACCGGACGGCCGCCCTGCGAGAAGCGGACCCACCGATCGTCGCCAGGGTGCGCGGCGGCGAGACGATCTGCGACCTGAGGACCGTGGACCCGGCTGACGACCTCGTCCTCGCCGACGCCCTCTGCCGCCTCGTGCCGGGGCGGGAGGCATGACCCATGTGATCGCCACCGCCGGGCACGTGGACCACGGCAAGTCGACGCTCGTGCGGGCGCTCACCGGAATGGATCCCGACCGCCTCTCGGAGGAGAAGGAGAGGGGGCTCACGATCGACCTCGGCTTCGCCTGGGTGACGCTGCCCTCGGGGCGCGAGGTGGCCTTCGTCGACGTCCCCGGTCACGTCCGCTTCCTGAAGAACATGCTGGCAGGAGTGGGCTCGGTGCGTGCCTGCCTGTTCGTCGTGGCGGCGACCGAGGGCTGGAAGCCGCAGTCGGAGGAGCACCTCCGCATCCTCGAGCTGCTCGGGATCACCGACGGCGTGGTCGCCCTCACCAAGGTGGGGGCGGTCGACGACGAGACGCGTGAGCTCGCCCGCCTCGAGCTCGACGAGCGCCTCGCAGGGAGCTTCCTCGCCGGGCGCAGCAGGGTCGAGGTCGACGCCCCGGCGGGCATCGGGCTCGGTGAGCTCACCGATGCGCTGGACGACCTGACGGCGTCGATGCCGTCCCCGGAGGAGGCGGGACGGCCCCGGCTGTTCGTCGACCGTTCCTTCCCCGTGCGCGGGAGCGGCACGGTGGTGACCGGGACGCTCACCGGCGGCCGGCTGTCGGTCGGCGACCGTCTTGAGGTCGTCCCCGGACCGGCGCCCCGCCACGAGCCGGTGGCGGTCCGGGTCCGCGGCCTGCAGAGTCACCGGCGCCCGCTCGACGAGGCGACACCGGGCCGCGTCGCGGTCAACCTCTCGGGCGTCTCCCACGGCGAGGTGGTGCGTGGACAGGCGCTCGTCACACCAGGCCAGTGGGAGCCGACCACGACCTTCGACGCGAGCCTCTCGGTCCTCGCCTCGCTCGACCACGAGGTGAGCCGCCGCGGCGCCTACTGGGCCTACATCGGATCCGGTCAGCACCCGGTGCGCCTGCGCCTCCTCGGGGAGTCCTCTCTGGCGCCGGGGGAGACGGGGGCGGTCCGCATCCACGTCGGCGAGCCCCTGCCGTTGCTCCCGGGGGACCGCTACGTCCTGCGGGAGTCCGGTCGGGCCGAGACCGTCGGCGGAGGCGAGGTGCTCGACGTGGCGCCGGTGCGGAGGGCGGCCGACGCCCGGCCCGACCGCTCGGTCGCCCGGGTCGTGAGCGAGCGCGGCTTCGTCGAAGCGGATCTCCTCGAGCGCCTGACCGGTGTGCGCCTGTCGGCCGACCTCGGCGGGCGCTGGGTCGCCGACACAGGTGCCCGGGCCGCGGCCGAGGAGCGGCTGCGCCGTGCCGTGAGCGAGGCCGGCAGCTTCGGGCTGGAGCTGGCGGGCCTGAGCGAGATCGACCGGGCCGTCGTGGCGGGCATGGCGGACCTGGCGGTCGCCGGCGGGACCGTCCGGCTGCGCAGCGCCGTGGCCGACGGGGAGGACCGCCTCGACCGGCATCCCTTCGTGGCCGCCCTCGAGGCGGAGCCCTTCCGCCCGCCGAGCCCGTCCGACCTCTCGGTCGACCGGGCCGAGCTGCGGCGGCTCGTGACGAGCGGACGGGTGGTCGAGAGCGGTGGCTGCTACTTCGCGAGGAGCGCCGTCGCCGAGGCGTCCCGGCGGGTTGCCACCCTGCTCGCCCGGGAACCGGCCGGCGTGACGGTCGCGCAGATCCGCGACGAGCTCGGCACCTCGCGCAAGTACCTGCTCCCGCTGCTGGCCGAGCTCGACTCGAGCGGCGTCACCCGGCGGCGGGGCGATCTCCGTATCGGCGGTCCGCGTCTGCCGGTCGAGGCGGCCGCCACGGTCGCCGAGCAGTCCGAAGGAGGCCGGTGATGGTCATGGAGACGAGCGCGCCGCGGCGGCTCACGGGTTGGGCGCCTGGCGGGGGGTGCTCCTGCAAGATCGCACCGGGAGAGCTCGAAGCCCTGCTGGCGGCCGCCTACGGTGAGCTCGGACCTCCCGTGTCGAGCGCCGGCGAGCTGCTCTGCGGGCTCGAGTCGGGCGACGACGCCACGGTCGTCTCGATCGGCCCGGGAACGGCGATCGTCACCACGACGGACTTCTTCCCGCCGGTGGTGGACGACGCCTTCGACTGGGGCCGTATCGCCGCGACCAACGCCATCTCCGACGTCTACGCGATGGGGGGCGAGCCGGTGAGCGCCCTCAACTTGCTCGCCTGGCCGACGGAGGGTCTGGCTCGCGAGGTGGCCGCCGAGGTCCTCCGGGGCGGGCGGGTGGTGGCCGACGAGGGCGGCTTCGTGCTCGCCGGTGGCCACAGCATCGCCGCCGACACGCCGATGTACGGTCTCGCCGCCACCGGCGTCGCCGACCCTGACCGCCTGCTGCGAAACGATGCGGCACGGCCGGGTGACCCGCTGTCGCTCACCAAGCCGCTCGGTCTCGGCATCCTCAACAACTGGCACAAGACGACCGGGGAGCCGATCGAGGAGGCGATCGTCACGATGACGACCTCGAACCGCGAGCCGGCGAGGGCGGCACTCGGGGCGGGCATCAGGGCCGTGACCGACGTCACCGGGTTCGGCCTCCTCGGCCACCTCTACAAGATGGCCCGTGCGAGTGGCGTGACCGCAGTCGTGGACTCCCGGGCTGTCGCCTACCTCGACGGGGCACGACAGCTGCTGTCCGAGGGATACGTCCCGGGAGGCACCCGGCGGAACCTCGAGTGGGTCCGGCCGCATCTCGAGGCGGCGGTCGACGACACCGAGCTGTTGCTCCTCGCCGACGCCCAGACCTCCGGAGGCCTCCTCCTCGGTGGCGAGCTGCCGGGGGTGCCGGTCATCGGCGAGTTCGTCGCGTCGCTCGGCCCGGCGGTCGTCGTCCGGTAGCCGCCGGAGCGGGGCCGGCGGCCTCCTGGAGGCAGCTCGGCGTCCGGTAGGGTCACCGGCGGAGGTGTCTGGGTACCTGGTGGGCTCCCCCGCCTTCAAAGCGGGTGGGACGGGTGATCCCCGTCCGGCGGGTTCGATTCCCGTCCACCTCCGCCACGTCCCCGCAAAGGGGCGACGAGGCGCGCCGGCGCAGCAGGGCGGCTCTCGTCGGGGACGTGTCGCGTCACGGGGCGTGGCTCTCTGCTCGGAGCTTGCCGAACTCTCTCACCAGGTCGGGCAGCTGGTAGCGGGCCTGAAGACCACTCGGATTGGGCAGCAACCAGAGTCGGGCCCCCGACAGCTCCCACGGTTGCTCGCCGAGAGCGGCCTTCGGCTGGCTGAAGGCCGCTCGGAAGGCTCCCATCCCGAGCACCGCCACGAAGCGGGGCTCGAAGGCGGCAGCCGTCTGACCGAGTGCTCTCGCTCCTTCTCGCAGCTCGTCTCTCGTGAGCTCGGCGGCGGCGGCACTGGACCGCCGGACGAGATTGGTGACCCCGAGCCCGTATTCGAGAAGCCGGCGCTCCTCTGAGGGGTCGAGCAGCTCGGGCGTGAAGCCGGCCTCGTGCAGCACCTTCCAGAAGCGGTTTCCGGGCCGGGCGAAGTGGTGGCCCACTGCCGCCGACCACAGCCCCGGGTTGATGCCGCAGAAGAGCACATCGAGGCGCGACGCGATGACGTCCGGTACGGTGCGCCCGGCCGCGACAGCCAGCATGTCGGGAGTGGGGGAGCGAGTCAAGAAAAACCACCATCTCGGCGTGCGGAGCGACAAGGATAGGCCCATGCTCCGAGGACCGCAGGGTGGCCGCGAGTGGGTGTGAACCGATCGCTCAAGTCCACGACCTGATCGGACGATGAATTGATCGTGCCTTCGGGCAGCACGAGGGGGCCTCGGCGG
>JAKACF010000375.1 GCA_021821585.1 Actinomycetes bacterium | reverse complement strand
CGCCGTCGAGCGGGGGCTCTCGCGCTCGGGGAGGACCCGGGACTCCTTCACGGTCTCCTACCCGGGCTTCGTGGTGACCGGGGAGACCGACGAGCAGCTCGCTCAGGCGGCGGCGGCGGTGAAGGCCCAGATCGCCTTCTACGCCTCGACGCCGGCCTACCGTCCGGTGCTCGAGCTGCACGGCTGGGGCGAGCTCCAAGCAGAGCTGCACCCGATGTCGAAGCGCGGGCAGTGGCAGGAGATGGCCGAGCTCGTGAGCGACGAGGTGCTCGGGACCTTCGCCGTCGTGGCGCCGCTCGACGAGGTCGCCACCCGCGTGAGGGAGCGCTTCGGCGACGTGGTCGACCGGTTCAGCTTCTACGCCCCCTACCAGATGGTCCCCGGCCGCTGGGCCGAGGTGCTGGCGGGCTTCCGCTCCTGAGCGACCCTCTCAGACGACGACGTTGACGAGCTTGGGGGGACGGGCGACCACCCGCCGGGGCGCCGCCCCGCCGAGCAGCTCGGCCACCTTGCCCGAGGCGAGGGCGAGGGCGGTCGCCTCCTCCTCGCCGATGCCGGCCGGCACGTCGATCCGGTCCCGCACCTTGCCGTTCACCTGGACCACCATCGTCACGCGCTCGGCGACGAGGTAGGCCGGGTCGGCCACCGGCCAGGCCTGGACGTGGACGTGCCCGCCGTAGCGGCGCTCGTACGCCTCGGCCGCAAGATGCGGGGCGAAGGGAGCGAGGAGCTCGAGCAGGGTGCGGACGGCCTCGTCGACGATGGCGGCGTCGGTGCCAGCGTGGACGTGCTTGTAGATGCCGTTGGTGAGCTCCATGAGGGCGGCGACGGCCGTGTTGAAGCCGTAGCGCTCGATGTCGGCGCTCACCCGGGCGACGGTCGAGTGGACCTCTCTGCGCAGGGCGTCGGCACCGCCGGCGTCGGGGGCGCCGGCGGTGGCCGTGACCTCGCCGACCGCGAGGCGCCAGACGCGCCCGAGGTAGCGGGAGCAGCCCTCGACGATCTCGTCGGTCTGGTCGCTCCAGTCGATGTCCTCGACCGGGGGCCCGGCGAAGAGGTGGAAGAGGCGGAGTGCGTCGGCCCCGACCCGCTCGAAGTACTCGTTGGGCGAGACGACGTTGCCCCGCGACTTCGACATCGCCCGGCCGCCGAGGCGGATCATCCCCTGGCAGAACAGCTGGGCGAAGGGCTCGCGGATCTCCTTCGGGCCGATGCCGACGTCGCCGAGGGCCCGGGTGTAGAAGCGGGCGTAGAGCAGGTGCAAGATGGCATGGGTGATCCCGCCGATGTAGCGGTCGACCGGCATGTACTTGCGGACGGCCGTCAGGTTGAGGGGGCTCTCCTCCTCGCGGGGGTCGGCGAAGCGCATGAAGTACCACGAGGAGTCGACGAAGGTGTCCATCGTGTCGGTCTCCCGCACCGCCGGGCCGCCGCAGGTCGGGCAGGTGGCGCGGAGGAACCCCTCGTGGCTCTTCAGAGGTGACTCGCCGGTCGGGCGGAACTCGACATCTTCTGGCAGCAGGACGGGGAGCTCGGACTCGGGGACCGGGACGATCCCGTCGGTCGGGCAGTGGACGACGGGGATCGGGCAGCCCCAGTAGCGCTGCCGGCTGATCAGCCAGTCGCGCAGCCGGTAGTTGACCATGCGGTGCCCGATCCCGCCCTCCTCGAGGAACTCGATCGCCTTGGCCTTGGCCTCCTCGTTGGAGAGACCGTCGAGGAAGCCGGAGTTCACGTGCGGCCCGTCGCCGCTGTAGGCGCCGCCGGCGAAGTCAGCCGGCGGCTCGACGGTGCGGACGACCGGGAGGCCGTAGGTCGTGGCGAAGTCGTAGTCGCGCTGGTCCTCGGCAGGCACCGCCATGATCGCCCCGGTGCCGTAGCTGCCAAGCACGTAGTCCGCCACGTACAGCGGGACGGGCTCGCCGGTGAAGGGGTTGACGACGTGGGAACCCGTGAAGGCGCCCCGCTTCTCAAGGGCACCCTCGGACGAGAGCCGCTCGATGTCGGACGAGCGCTTGGCGCGCTCCAGGAGCTCGTGGACCTCGCTCTCCTGCTCGGCCGTCGTCACGAGGTCGACCAGGGGGTGCTCGGGAGCGAGCACGGCGTAGGTCATGCCGAAGCCGGTGTCGGGGCGCGTCGTGAAGACCTCGACCGACAGCTCGGGGTGCTCGGCGACCGCCATCTTGAACTGGGCGCCCTCGCTCCGGCCGATCCAGTTCCGCTGCATGGTCTTCACCCGCTCGGGCCAGTCGAGGCCGTCCAGGGCGTCGAGCAGCTCCTCGGCGTAGTGGGTGATGCGGAAGAACCACTGCTCGAGGTTCCTCCGCTCGACGACGTCGCCGGAGCGCTCGCAGGTGCCGTCGGAGAGCACCTGCTCGTTGGCGAGCACCGTCTGGCAGCCGGGGCACCAGTTGACCGGCGCCTCGGCCCGGTAGGCCAGGCCCTCACGCAGCAGGGCCTGGAAGATGACCTGGTTCCACTTGATGTAGTCGGGGTCGTGGCTGCGGATCTCCCGGCGCCAGTCGTAGACGGCGCCGAGACGCTGCACCGAGCGCTTCAGCTCGGCGATGCGTGCCTCGGTGTACTCCCGGGGGTGCGCCCCGCCCTTGATGGCGGCGTTCTCGGCCGGAAGGCCGAACGAGTCGAAGCCGAAGGGCGAGAGCACGGCTTCGCCCTTCATCGTGCGGTAGCGCACCAGCACGTCGCCAAAGGTGTAGTTGCGGACGTGTCCCTGGTGAGCGGGGCCGCTCGGGTAGGGGTACATGCAAAGGACGTACGACGCAGGGCGGGGGTCGTCAAGGTCAACCCGATAGGTGCCCTCGTCCTCCCATCGGCGCTGCCAGCGCGCCTCTACCTCCTGGACGTCATATGCGTCGGACATGAAGCGAATTTAGTGGCGGCGCTGGGGGCCCCTCGTCGGGCGGCCGCTGGTCGGGTCCGGCCCTGCGA
>JAKACF010000374.1 GCA_021821585.1 Actinomycetes bacterium | reverse complement strand
ATCGGACCGGCCTACGCCGACCGTCCGGGCGGGTACCTGCGGATCCTGAAGCTCGGCCCGCGCCACGGCGACTCCGCTGCGATGGCCAAGGTCGAGTTCGTCTGAGCCCGTGAGCGGGCGGCTCTTCGCCCTCGGCCCCGACGGGGTGCCGGGGGAGCCGGAGGCGCCGCCCGAGAGCACCGAAGCGGCCCCGCACGGGCCGCTTCGTCGCGTCGTGCTGCTCGTCGCCTACGACGGCACGCTCTTCCACGGCTTCGCCGCCCAGCGCCAGCCGGAGGTGGAGACCGTCGCCGGCGCCCTCGCCCGGGCGCTCGGGCGTGTCGTCGGGGGCGAGGTCGCCCTCACCTGCGCCGGCCGGACCGACAAGGGGGTCCACGCGAGCGGCCAGGTGGTCCACGCCGACCTGCCGGCCGAGGCCGTCGAGGGGCTCGTCGCGCGAAGCGGCGGTCCCGAGCTCGTCGGGCTCGCCCGCTCCCTCACCGCCCAGTGCGGCCCGGGGATCGTCGTCGCCCGGGCGCTCGTCGCCCCGCCCGGCTTCGACGCCCGCCACTCGGCCTGCGCCCGCCGCTACCGCTACGACCTGCTGCGCAGCGCCGCCCCCGACCCGCTGGCGAGGCTCACCACCTGGCACGTCCCCGGCGAGCTCGACCTCGCCGCCATGAGGATCGCCACCGACGGGCTGCTCGGCGAGCACGACTTCTCCGCCTTCTGCCGCCGGCCGCCCGGGGCGGAGGGACCGCTCACCCGCCGGGTGGTCGACGCCTCCTGGTCCCCCCGGGAGGACGGCCGGCTGCTCAGCTTCGAGATCGAGGCGAACGCCTTCTGCCACCAGATGGTGCGGTCCATCGTCGGCAACCTGGTCGAGGTCGGCCAGGGCCGGCGGACGGCCGCCGACGTGGTGGCGCTGCTCCGCAGCCGGAGCCGGGCCGGCTCGGCAGCGCCGGCGCCGCCCGGGGGGCTCCGCCTCGTCCTCGTCCGCTACCCCGAGGAGCTCGTCGAGGGCGGGGTCCTCTCGTGCTGACCGTTTGCCGAGGGGTCGCGCGCCCATTATCCTGGTCGGGCGGCGCGAACACGCCCCGGCGTCCGCGTCCGTGAGGACGTTCCTCGAACCGGCGGGCGCGCGCGAGCTTCGCACCGGGCCCGACCGGACACCATGACATCGCGACGAAGGACGACTGTGCGCACCTACTCCACCAAGCCGAGCGAGATCGAACGGGTCTGGTACGTCGTCGACGCCGAGGACCTCGTGCTCGGGCGCCTGTCGACAGAGGTCGCCCGCGTGCTGCGGGGCAAGCACCGCCCGATCTACGCCCCCCACCTCGACACCGGCGACCACGTCATCGTCGTCAACGCCGCCAAGGTCGTCCTCAGCTCGAACAAGGCCGACCGCTCCTTCGCCTACCGCCACAGCGGCTACCCGGGCGGGATGACGGCGACGAGCTACCGCCGGCTGCTCGAGACCAAGCCGGAGGAGCTCGTCCGAAAGAGCATCCGCGGCATGCTCCCGAAGGGACCCCTCGGGCGCAAGATGCTGAGCAAGCTGAAGGTCTACGCGGGGCCGGAGCACCCGCACGCCGCCCAGATGCCGAAGCCGCTCGCCCTCGACCCGAGGGCGCGCAGGGCCTCGTGAGCACCGCTCAGGCGACACGAACGAGATGACCGAGAGGAACACACGCTGATGCCAAAGCCGCTCACCCAGTCGACCGGGCGACGCAAGGAAGCGGTTGCCCGCGTCCGGGTCCGCCCCGGCCAGGGCGCCATCACGATCAACAAGCGCAGCTTCGAGGACTACTTCCCGTCCGCCTCCCACCGGATGCTGGCGAGCGAGCCGCTGCGCCAGGCCGGCAAGGCCGAGGAGTACGACGTGGACGCCACCATCGACGGTGGCGGCGTCTCGGGGCAGGCCGGGGCGCTCCGCCTCGGCATCGCCCGGGCGCTCATCGACGTGGACCCCGAGCTGAGGGGGCTGCTCAAGAAGGCCGGCATGCTGACTCGCGACGCCCGCGAGAAGGAGAGCAAGAAGTACGGCCTGAAGAAGGCCCGCAAGGCACCGCAGTACTCCAAGCGCTGATCGAAGGGACACCTTCGTGCCGCCACGGTTCGGCACCGACGGGATACGCGGGGTCGCCAACAGCGAGCTGAGCCCCGAGTTCGCCCTCGCCCTCGGGCGGGTGGCGGCGCGCCGGCTCGGCCCGGGTGCCTTCCTCGTCGGCCGGGACACCCGGCTGTCGGGAGCCATGCTGCAGGCCGCGCTCTCGGCCGGGCTCGCCTCCGAGGGCCGCGACGTCGTCGACCTCGGCGTGCTGCCGACCCCCGGCGTGGCCTGGCTCGCCTCGGGCCGGGCGCTGCCGGCGGCCATGATCTCCGCCTCGCACAACCCCTTCGCCGACAACGGCATCAAGCTGTTCGACGCCGGCGGGACGAAGCTCTCGGTCGAGACCGAGCTCGCCATCCAGGCGGAGCTGGACGCCCTCTCGAGCGGGCGGGTCCCGCCGGGGGAGGGCGCCGGCACGCGGGTCGGCTCCATCCAGCCCGATCCCCTCGGCGGCGCCCAGTACGCCGACCGGCTCGTCTCGCTCGTCTCGGGCTCGCCCATGCCCGAGGGCGAGGTGGTCGTGGACTGCGCCAACGGGGCGGCGAGCCACGTCGCCCCGAGCGTGCTCGCCCGCCTCGGCCTGCGGACCCACGTCGTCTCCGCCACCCCGCAGGGGACGAACATCAACGCCGGCTGCGGCTCGACACACCTCGACCTCCTCGCGGCCGAGGTCGTCTCGCGGGGGGCGGCCCTCGGGATCGCCTTCGACGGCGACGCCGACCGCATGCTGGCGGTCGACCACCGCGGCGCCGTCGTCGACGGCGACCACCTCATCGCCATGTTCGCCGCCGACCTCCACAAGGCCGGCGCGCTCGAGGGCGGAGCCGTCGTCGTGACCGTCCTGTCGAACCTCGGGCTGCGTCTC
>JAKACF010000373.1 GCA_021821585.1 Actinomycetes bacterium | reverse complement strand
GCGAGATGCCGGCGTTGTTGAAGCAGACGTCGAGCCCGCCGAAGTGCGAGACGGCGGCGTCGTACATCGCCTCGACGTCGCCGGGATCGGTCACGTCGGCACGGACGAAGAGCCCGCCCACCTCGCTCGCGAGGGCGCTCCCGCCCGCCTCGTCGAGGTCGGCCACGACCACCCTCGCACCCTCGGTGGCGAACCGGCGCACCGAGGCGCGCCCGATGCCGCTCGCCCCGCCCGTGATCACGGCCACCTTCCCCTCGAGTCGTCCCACGGTGTCGGTCACCCTCCTGTCTCGACGAAGACGTTCTTCTCCTCGCTGAAGGCGGCGAGGGCGTCGGGGCCGAGCTCGCGCCCGAGGCCGGACTGCTTCATGCCACCAAAGGGCGTCCAGTAGCGGACCGAGGAGTGCGAGTTGATCGAGAGGGTGCCGGTCTCGAGCGCCCGGGCGACCCGGAAGGCCCGCCCGACGTCCCGGCTCCAGACCGAGCCCGAGAGGCCGTAGTCCGAGTCGTTGGCGATCCGGACCGCCTCGGCCTCGTCCTCGAAGGCGATGACGGCGAGCACCGGCCCGAAGATCTCCTCGCGGGCCAGACGGGACGTCGGCTCGACCGGTGCGAGCACCGTCGGCGCGAACCAGTGCCCGGGGCCGCTCGGGGCGCTCCCCCGGAAGGCCACCGGCGCGTCGCCGTCGAGGTAGGAGGCCACCGCGCCGCGCCGCTCGGCCGAGATGAGCTGACCCATCTCGGCGTCGTCGGCGAAGGGGTCCTTCACCCTGAACGCCCTCACCGCCGGCTCTAGCAGCTCCAAGAAGGCGTCGTAGACGCGTCGCTCCACGAGCAGGCGGGAGCGGGCGCAGCAGTCCTGTCCGGCGTTGTCGAAGACCGAGGCGGGAGTGCTGGCGGCGGCACGCTCGAGGTCGGCGTCGGCGAAGACGATGTTGGCGCTCTTGCCGCCGAGCTCGAGGGTGAGCCGCTTCACCTGGTCGGCGCAGCCGGCCATGATCTGTTTGCCGACCCCGGTCGATCCGGTGAAGCAGACCTTGCGGACCGCCTCGCTCGTGACCAAGCGCCAGCCGACGACCGGCCCCTCGCCCGGCAGGACCTGCAGGACGTCCTCGGGGATGCCCGCCTCGTGGCACAGCCCGGCGATGCGAAGGGCGGTGAGCGGGGTGAGCTCGGCCGGCTTCACCACGACGCAGTTGCCGGCAGCCAGCGCCGGGGCGATGGCCCAGGATGCGATCGGCATCGGGAAGTTCCAGGGGACGATCACCCCGACGACGCCGAGCGGCTCGTGGAAGGTGACGTCGACGCCCCCGGCGACGGGGATCTGGCGGTCGGTGTGACGCTCGGGCGCCCCGGCGTAGTAGGCGAGGACGTCGCGGACGTTGGCGGCCTCCAAGCGGGCGTTGGAGATGGTGTGGCCGGCATTGGCGACCTCGAGGCGGGCGAGCTCCTCGAGCGCCCCGTCGACCGCCCCGGCCGCCCGATGGAGCAGCCTCGCCCGGTCGCCCGGGGAGACGGCCGCCCAGCCGGGGGCGGCGGCCGCCGCCCGCTTGATGGCGGCATCGGTCGCCTCGAGGTCGAGCTCCTCGACGGACGCGATCGGGCGCTCGTCGACAGGGCTCGTGAGGCGGCGGATCACGGCCACAGTTGTACCGGCCCGGTCGCGGGCCGGGAAAGCCCGGGCACTAGAGGCGCTCGAAGGAGCGGACGCGCTCCCAGTCGGTGACCGTCGACTCGAAGGCGGCCAGCTCGACCGCCGCCATGTTGGCGTAGTGCTCGACCACCTCGTCGCCGAGGGCTGCCCGTGCCACCGCGCTCTCCCCGAAGCGCCGCGCCGCACCGCCGAGGGTGGCCGGCAGCCGCTCGAGCCCGGCCGTGTAGGCGTTCCCGCTCACGGGCTCGGGGAGCGGGAGGCGCTCGTCGAGCCCGTGCAGGCAGCCGGCGACGAGGGCGGCGAGGGCGAGGTAGGGATTGACGTCGCCGCCCGGCACCCGACACTCGAAACGGAGCGAGGGGCCCTCCCCCACCACCCGGTAGGCGCAGGTGCGGTTGTCGGGTCCCCAGGCGACGGCGGTCGGGGCGAACGAGCCCGGGCTGAAGCGCTTGTAGCTGTTGACGTTCGGGGCGAGAAGGAGCGTGAAGTCGGCGAGGGTGGCGACGAGGCCGGCAAGGACGTGCCGGCCCGTCTCTGACAGCTGGTGGCCGCCCTCCCCGGCGAGCACCGGCTCGCCGGATGGGCCCCGGAGCGAGAGGTGGATGTGGCAGCTGTTGCCCTCCCGCTCGTCGAACTTGGCCATGAAGGTGATCGAGCGGCCCTCGGTCGCCGCGATCTCCTTTGCCCCCGTCTTGTAGACGACGTGCTCGTCAGCCTTGGCGAGGAGCTCGTCATAGCGGAAGGCGATCTCGTGCTGTCCCCTGTTGCACTCGCCTTTCAGCGACTCGACCTGCATGCCGGCCGCCCGCATCTCCCGGCGTATCCGGCCGAGGAGCCCTTCGATCCGGGAGGTGCCGAGAATCGAGTAGTCGACGTTGTAGGAATTGGCCGGTGTGAGCTCCCGGTAGCCGCGGCGCCATGCCTCCTCGTAGCTCTCCTCGAAGACGAGGAACTCGAGCTCGGTGCCGGCGAGTCCCGTGAGGCCGCGTTCGGCCAGGCGGGCGACCTGGCGGGCGAGGATCCGCCGGGGGGACGGCTCGACCGGGCGCCCGTCCGCGAAGGTGGGATCGGCGTGGCAGAACACCGTCTTTTCGTGCCAGGGGAGCGCCCGGAGGCTCCCGAGGTCGGGCCTCATGACGAAGTCGCCGTAGCCGCGCTCCCAGGAGGTGAGGGCGTAGCCAGGGACGGTGTTCATCTCGACGTCGACGGCGAGCAGGTAGTTGCAGGCCTCGGTGGCGTGCTCGGCGACCTCCTCGAGGAAGAAGTGGGCGTCGCCCCGCTTTCCCTGGAGACGGCCCTGCATGTCGGTC
>JAKACF010000372.1 GCA_021821585.1 Actinomycetes bacterium | reverse complement strand
TGCCATCGACGGCCACAAGCTTGTCGGCATGGTGAGCCAGGCGGACGTCGCCCGCTCGATCCCCGCCGGTCGCGTCGGCGAGCTCGTCGGGGCGATCAGCGGCGGCTGAGCCGTGGCGACGCCCGCCCAGCGATCCGCCGCCCGGCGCAATGTGAAGAAGGCGGCCGCCACCGCCACGCGCAGGCGGACCATCGCCTCGATGCCGAAGAGCACGCGCCAGGCGCTCGGCCGCCAGGGTGCGGCCGTGGCCCGGAGGGGGCGCACCGGCTCTGGCGAGCCGAAGACCCGCCGGGAGCTCTACGACGAGGCCAAGCGCAGAGACCTGCCGGGCCGGTCGAAGATGGGACGCGACGAGCTGGCAGAGGCGCTCGGCCTGCGCTGAGCCGGCCGCCGGCACCGTCCCCTCCCGCGCGGCCATGATGCTGGCGTGAGCACCCCCGGGCGACGCGGCCGACATCCCGCAGGCCCCCCGGCCGCCCTCTCGGTCGTGGCCGGCATGGGCCTCGTCCTCGCGTCGTGCGCCTCGGCGCCGGCGGCGCGTCCCCGGTCGCTCCCCGCCCGCGTGGCGCCGCCGCCGGCGGCTCCCGGCGCGCCGTCGAGCGCGCGAGGCGCGAACACCACGAGCTGGACCCGGTACCACCGCTTCGGGAACGGTTCGGGTGCCGGTCCGGCCGGGCTCGTGCTGGCGGGCGCCCGGGCGCGCTGGACCTCGCCGGTCCTCGACGGGACCCTCTACGGCGAGCCGCTCGTCTGGCGGAGGCTCGTCTACGTCGCCACCGAACGGGACACGGTCTACGCACTCTCCGCTTCGAGCGGCCGGGTGGTCTGGGCGCGGCACCTCGCCACGCCCGTGCCGGCGTCGTCGCTTCCCTGCGGCAACATCACCCCGACGGTCGGGATCACCGGCACGCCGGTCGTCGACCCGGCACGGAGCGAGATCTTCGCCGTCGCCGACGAGCTCCTCGGCGGGGCGGTGCACCACGTCCTCTACGGGATCGACGCCTCGAACGGGCAGGTGGAGCTGCGCCAGCGGGTCGACCCGCCGCAGGCAGATCCCCGCGCCCTGTTGCAGCGGACGGGGCTCGCCCTCGACGGGGGCCGCGTGGTCTTCGGCTTCGGCGGCAACGACGGGGACTGCTCGACCTACCACGGATGGGTCGAGTCGGTCCCCGTGACAGGAGGGCGGCCGGCGCTCTACGAGGTCGACCGCGGCCCCGGCGAGCTCCGGGGAGCCGTTTGGATGGGCGGGGCGGCGCCGGTCGTCCTCGGCAACGGCGACGTCGTCGTGGCGGTGGGCAACGGGTCGGTCACCTCGCCCTCGCACCCCTACGACTTCGGCAACTCGGTCCTCGAGCTCTCCTCCTCCCTGCGGCGGCTGCAGTACTTCGCCCCGCGGCAGTGGGCGGCGCAGAACGCGACCGACGAGGACCTCGGATCGGCGGCGCCGGCCGTCCTCGGCAACGGGCTCATCGTGCAGGCGGGCAAGTCCGAGATCGCCTACCTGCTCGATGGGCGGCGCTTCGGCGGCATCGGCGGACAGCTGCGCCTCGAGACCGGGATCTGCGGTGCCGACGTCGACGGGGGTCCCGCCTTCTCGGGCGACAGGGTCTACCTGCCGTGCCGGAACGGCGTGATGGAGATCGTGGCGAGTGCGCAAGGTGACTCGCTTCGCGTCGTCTGGCAGACGGGAAGCGGCGCCGGCGGTCCGCCCATCCTCGCCGGCGGCCTCGTCTGGTCGATCGGCCACGGCGTGCTGTACGGGCTGAGCCCGACGAGCGGCCGGGTGCGAGAGCGGCTCCGGGTCGGACCGAACGCCAACGACTTCCCGACTCCCTCGGTCGGCGACGGCCTCCTGCTCGCCACCTCGGAGCGACGGGTGCACGCCTACGCCGGGTCGTGACGGGCGGCTCGGCCTACGCTGAGGCGATGGCGAGCGGAGAGACGCCGGTCCTCGGAGCCGTCGTCGTCACCGGCGAGGGGAGCGCGGCCGGCGTGCCCGATCTCTGCGTCGTGCAGGCAGCCGTCGTGGCTCGGGGCGAGGACGCCGCCGAGGCGATGCTCCGCCTCGGCGACGAGGTGGGCCGTGCGCTGGCCGCCCTCGACGCCGCGGGAGTCCCGCGGGCGAAGGTGCGGACCACCGATCTCGCCCTCGGCGAGAGGATCGACCGCACGACCGGGTTGCCGACCGGTCACGAGGCCACCTACGACCTCGAGGTCGTCGTCGAGCCGCTCGACCGGGTGGGCGAGGTGCTCACCGCACTGGTCCAGTCGGTGGGCGACCCGGTCGAGGTGCGCCGGGTGCGCCTCGCGACCGCGGACCCCGAACCGCTCCGGCGCGAGGCCCGCCGCCTCGCCATGGAGGACGCCCGTTCGAGAGCCGAGCAGCTGGCCGAGGCGGCCGGGCGCAGAATCGGGGCGGTCCGCAGGATCGAGGAGGCGGGGACCTCCCCGGGAAGGATGCTCGTGAGAGCGGCGCCGGTGGCAGCCGGGCTCCCGCTCGAGCCCGGGCAGTTGACGCTGTCCTGCCAGGTGATCGTCACCTACGAGCTCGAGGGCTGATCTCCCCGGCTCGGCGGCGGGCTCAGGACTCGACGAGCGAGCGCGTGAGCGAGATGGCCGCCGTGAAGTTGCGGTAGAGCCGAACCGGGTCGTCGTCACGGAACGAGACGGTCCGGGCGTCGACGCGCTCGCTCCGGGGAAGGACGGTCACGAGCTCGGCCATGTCGGCCGTCAGCCAGCTCACCTCGAGGGTCGCCGGCAGCTCGATACGCGGGAGGGCCACCCCGCCGTCGAGCACCCGCTGGACCGCCTCGGCGGCACCTGAGCGGATGAGCTCGCGGGCGAGCTCGGGGTGGAGGCTCTCGGCGCAGAAGCGGGACACCGACTCCTTCACGACGACGCCGACCGCGTCGGGGAACCACGGCCGGGACTCCTCGATCGTGACCTGGTCGCCGGTGACGAGGGCAACC
>JAKACF010000371.1 GCA_021821585.1 Actinomycetes bacterium | reverse complement strand
GACCTACTGCGCATTCCGGCGAATTCGGCCACCTGTTCCGGTTGAAACCGGCCACCCGTTCCGGAGCAAACCGGCCACGGTGGGCACCGCCGATGCTCGTTCTACTCGATCGTGGTCCTCCGTGGGTTGATGGGCGTCGGAATGCCGGACGACGAGGGTGTTCGGAGGAAGGGGTTCGGGACTTGTCTGGTGCGAGTCGTGGGTGGATGGGGACGCAGTCGTGGGTGGATGGGACAGACGCCCCGCTCGGGCGTGCCGTCGTCGTCCGGCTGCCGACCGGCGGGCGGCGGGCCCCGGCCCCGGGCGACCGGCGGTGACGCGGCCGGGCCGTCGTCGGCGCTCGCCGGTTCGTCACCGATCTCCGCGACGACCGCGATGGCGGAGCAGGCGAGCAGAGCGACGAGAACGAGGCGGAGGAGGATCACGCCGCACCTTCTGGAGCGCTGCCGGGATCGCGCCGGCGGAGCGACGGGCCGCTGAGCGCGATGCGGTGGGACGCCTGAAGGAGCCGGTCCAGGATCGCCTCGCTGAGCGTCGGGTCGGCCATCGCCTGATGCCAGTGCTCGACGGGGAGCTGGCTCACCACGACCGTCGAGCGGCGCTGGGCACGGTCCTCCACGACCTCGAGCAGGTCTCGGCACACCTCGATCGGGGCGGGCGTGAGCAGGAAGTCGTCGAGGACGAGGAGCTCGGTGCGCGCCAGGTGGGCGAGGATCCGTCCGTAGCGGCCGTCGGCACGGCCGATGGCGAGGTCGTCGGCGAGACGAGGTGCACGCACGTAGTAGGCGGAGTGACCGGCCCGGATCGCGCCGTTCGCGAGGGCGCAGGCGATGAAGGACTTGCCCACCCCCGTCGGCCCCGTCAGCACCACATTGAGGTGCCGTGCGACGAAGGATCCGGTCGAGAGCTCCATGACGAGCCCCTTGTCGAGCCCCCGTTGCTGGCGGAGGTCGAGGTCCTCGATCGCGGCGGGGTAGCGGAGCTTTGCCACACGCAGGCGCATCTTCTGCCGGCGCGAGTCCCGGGCGTCAGTCTCCTTGTCGACGAGGAGGCCGAGGCGGTCCTCAAAGGAGAGCTCCGTGACTGCCCCGGGATGCTCGAGCTGGTCCACGAGCGCGTCGGCCATCGTCTTCAGCCCGAGCTCAGAGAGCTTGCGCACCGTCTGGTTGGCGAGCATCACGCCTCCTCGGCGAAGTAGGCGGCGCCGCGCAGGTTCTCGTGCATCGGCGGCGGCGGGGTGGCCTCCTCACCGGGGAGCGGCAGGCGGTCGAGCCCCTCGGAGAGGATCGACTTGACCGAGGTGTAGCTGATCGAGCGGATCGACAGCGCTCGGCGACACGCGAGGGAGAGCCGCTCGTCGCCGTAGCGGCGGGCGAGGTTCATGAGCCCGAGGCAGGCCCGGTACGCGTGCTCGGGATGCGGCCGTGACTCGAGGAGGCGTTCGATGAATGTGCCGGTCTCCGGCGAGATCGACCGGCCCCAGGAGATGAGCCGTGACGGCGTCCACTCGGCGTGCGCCCGGTGCGAGGCCGGCATGTGCGCCGGGTCGGTGACATAGCGGCGCCGGCCGTGCTCACGCACGTGCGAGGCGACACGGCGCCCGGAGCGGTAGACCTCGATGGTCGTCGCGCTCACCCGCAGGTCGAGGCGCTGGCGCACGAGCTGATAGGGGACGGAGTAGAGCTTCTTGTCCGGGCCCTGGACGTGGTAGTCGATGCTGACGGTGGCCTTCTTCCACTGCGCGAGCTCATAGGCCCGCTCGGGGAGCGGCCGGAGGGCTGGGCGCTCGAGCTCGTCGAACAGGTCCTTCCGAGAGGACATCTCGCCGCGGAACGGCCGGGTGTTCACCTTGGCCACCTCCGCGGCGATCGCCGCGTTGAGCTCGGCGAGCGAGAAGAACTGCCGGTTGCGCAGCGGTGCGAGCACCCATCGCTCGACGGTCAGCACACCCGCCTCGGCGGCCGCCTTGTCGCGCGGCCGGCGGACCCTCGTCGGGAGCACGACCGTGTTGTAGTGGGTGGCGAGCTCGGCGTAGGTCGCGTTGAGCTCGGGCTCGTAGAAGCAGGCGGTCGTGACGGCGGCCTTCAAGTTGTCCGGGACAGTGACCTCGGGGACGCCGCAAAAGGCCGTAAAGGCGTGCACGTGGGCACCGACCCAGCTGAAAAGGTCCTGGCCCCTCGTCGCCTCGACATAGAGCATCCCCGAGCACCCGAGCACGGCGACGAACACGTCGGCCTCGTGCACCTCGCCCGTCCCGGCGTCGCACCAAGTGGCCTTGTCGCCGGAGAAGTCGACGAACATCCGCGTCCCGGGCGCGTAGCTGAGGCGCATGACGACGTCCAGGCTCTGGAGGAAGCGGCGGTAGTGCGCGCAGTACTGGCTGTACCCGAGGCCGTCGGGGTGCTGCTCACGCCACTCGAGCCAGGTGAGGCGGAGCGTCACGTGGTTGCGGCGCGATCGCAGCTGTCGGTGGACCTCGGCCCAGTCAGGCACCGGGCGCTCGGTCGTCTGTTCGACCGTCGGGAAGAGCAGGGCCTCGAGGCCCTCCTCGTCGAGCCCCTCGCGAAGCGGCCAGGAGACGCCGGCGGCGTCTGCCCGCCGGAGGTACTCGGCGACCGTGCTCCTCGCAATATTGACGGCCCGGGCGATCTCGCGCGCGGACATCCCCGCGGCGCGCAGGCGTAGCACTTCAGTGGTCTTGCGCATGGGTAGCCTCTTCCTGGGCACGTGCCCCTCCTCGGATGGCAGATGTGACAGCCGCCATTTGAGAGGGGCGCGTGCCCTTGGTGGTGGATTTACGTGGGCTCGAGGCGAAGCCCACCCGCCTGCGCGTCCTTCGCGCTCAGCCGCCCGGGCTCATCCCGGCCAGGTGGCCGGAATCAGTCGGAACGGTGGCCGGTTTCGACCGGATTGGGTGGCCGGTTTGCTCCGGAATAGGTGGCCGATTTCAACCGGAATGCGCACTCCGCCGCCGCCCGG
>JAKACF010000370.1:1081-2998 GCA_021821585.1 Actinomycetes bacterium | reverse complement strand
CTCGAGGAGCGTCGGCGCGACCTCGAGGAGTCCCTCGCCGAGGTGACGAGCGAGCTTTCCGACCTCGGCGCCGAGCGTCGCTGAAGCCAGGCGACGCTGAAGCCGAGCATCACTGGGGAGGCGGGCCCGACGGGAGCACAGCCGGATCAGGCTTCGGCCTTCGAGGAGCTGGCGGCCCGCTACGACGCCTGGTACGACGGCGCGCCCGGGCGTCTCCTCTTCGCGCTCGAGCTCGCCTGCCTGCGCCCGCTCGTGCCTCGGGGTCCCGGTCCGCGCCTCGAGGTCGGGGTCGGTTCGGGACGCTTCGCCGCCGCGCTCGGCCTCGAGGTCGGCCTCGATCCCGCTCGGGCGCCGCTCCGTCTCGCGGCCGAACGCGCCGTCGCCGTGGTCCAGGGTGCCGGTGAGCGCCTGCCGTTCTGCGACGCCGCCTTCGGCGCCGTGATCCTCGTCGTCACGCTCTGCTTCGCCGACGACCCGGGGGCGCTCCTCGGCGAGGCGAGGCGGGTGCTCGCCCCCTCCGGCCGTCTCGTCGCCGCGGTGGTGCCCCTCGACAGCGCCTGGGGCCGCCGCTACGAGGCGCAGGGACGCGCCGGCCACCCCTTCTACCAGGGCGCCCGGTTCCTCACCCTGGCCGAGCACCGCCGGATGCTGACCGCGGCCGGGTTCACAGTCACCGGTGCCTGCTCCACCCTCACCCAAGCCCCAAGCGACGACCCGGTCGAAGAGGACGCCCAAGCCGGTGTCGCGCCCGGCGCCGGGTTCGTCGCCCTCCAGGCGAGGCCGCAGCCACCGGCAGGATGGGCAGGGCCTCCGTGGCTGGGGAAGGAGACGAGCGACGCCAGGGTGCGCCGGGCGGAATATCGAGGCATGTAGATAGGTTGAACCCGTCGATGGCGACGGCACCGATGCCAACGCGAGATCCGGACACGATGGCACCGGGTCCGGGGCCCGGATCGGCGCTGGGACCGGCGCTTGGTGCGGGCGAGGCCCACGCGCTGGCCGAGCTGCTCCAGGCGCTCGGCGACCCGACTCGGCTGCGGATCCTCTTGGTGCTCGGCACGTCCTGCGTTCCGGTCGGGACGATCGTGGAGGCGACCGGGCTGCGCCAGCCGTCGGTCTCCCACCACCTTCGGGTGCTGCGAGACCGTGGCGTCGTGCGCGCCGAGCGGCGCGGCGCCTACGTCTACTACTGCGCGGCGAGCGAGGCGCTCGGACCTGCCCTCGGCGCGGCCCTGGCCCTGCTCGAGGACCAGGGCCGCGGATGACCAAGCCTGGCCTGTCCTGCCCGCCCGGTAGAGCCGAGACGGCCGTGCCCGCCCGGCGGCTCGTGGCGAGCGGCCCGAGCCCGCAGGACCGAGAAACTGGCGAGGAGGTCGCCTGATGATGTGGCACACGTTCTTCTGGCCGGTGCTCGTGGTGATCCCGGTGGCGATGGTCGTCGTCGTCACCGTGCTCCGTCGACCTGCCGTGCGGTCAGGGCCGATGGCGCCTGGCCGTGGTATCGGGTCGTCGCAGACGGAAGGTGAGAAGCGGGCAGAGCAGCCGGCGCGGGATGACCCGCTCGCGATCGCGCGCGAGCGCTACGCCCGCGGCGAGATCGACCACGCCGAGCTCGAGCGGCGCGTCGAGGGCCTCGTGCGCAGCGAGCCGGCGGCGCCCGGGCGGTCGTGGGAGCGATGAGCGATCCCCGAGCGCCCGGCGCGGGAAAGGTCGTCGCCGGGGCCGCGCCAGCCGACGAGACGGTCATCGGCGACCAGCGCCGGCAGTGGGCGGAGACCTTCGCCGCCAATCCCGAGATGTACGGCCCCGAGCCGAGCGAGCCGGGCCGTCACGCAGCGGCGCGCTTTGCCGCCGAGGGGCGCTCCGCCGTGCTCGAGCTCGGAGCGGGCCAGGGCCGCGACACCCTCGAGCTGCTCC
>JAKACF010000370.1:0-1071 GCA_021821585.1 Actinomycetes bacterium | reverse complement strand
GACGTGCGGCTGGCCCTCCCCTTCGCCGAGGGTTCCTTCGACGCCTGCTACTCCCACATGCTGTTCACCATGGCGCTCACCACCGAGGAGCTCGAAGCCCTCGCCGGCGAGGTCCGCCGGGTGCTGCGACCCGGAGGGCTCTGCATCTACACGGTGCGCCACACCGGCGACGCCCACTACGGCGCGGGGCGTTCCCTCGGCGACGACCGCTACGAGAACGGCGGCTTCGTCGTCCACTTCTTCGACCGGTCCCTCGTCGAGCGCCTCGCCGCCGGGTTCGACCTCGAGGACGTCACCGCTTTCGAAGAGGGCGGCCTGCCCCGGCGGCTGTGGCGGGTCACGATGCGCCGGCGCTGAGGTCGTGACCAGCCCCTCTCACGACGTGGTCGGGACGGCACCGCCACGTCGAGCACGGAGCAGCTCGGTGGGCCCGTTCTCCCGGCGGCGCCTGCGGGCCGGACCATGCCCCGCCGACGAGCGTCCGGCGCCATGGCCCAGGTGATCGCCCTCGACCTGTGGAGCCCGCACCACGGGCTGTCGATCGGCATGGTCGTCCTCACGGCGTTCCTCCTCGGGGTCGTCCACGGGGTGACGCCCGACGAGCACACCTGGCCGATCACCTTCTCCTACGCCATCGGCTCGTTCTCGGCCCGAAAGGGCATGCGCTCGGCGCTGTCGTTCTCGCTGTCGTTCACGCTCCAGCGGGCGCTGCTCTCCGAGCTCGCCTACCTCGGCCTCCTGCACGTGGCGGACAACGCCACCTGGAACGCGGTCATCTACCTCGTTGTCGGCGTGGTCATGGCGCTCGCCGCCTTCTACGTGCTGCGGCTTCGCTGCGCCTTGCACCTGCACCTGTGGCCCCCGTCGGTCGGGGGATGCCACCGTCCGAGCCACGCGGACACTGCCGAGTGGGCCGGGCGGACCCCGACCCCGGCGATGGCGGCGGTCCACGGCTTCCTCGCCGGCTGGGGCCTCGGCGCCTTCGCCCTCATCATGGCGACGGTGCTGGCGCCGGCGATGCCCTCGGCCGCCCTCGGCTGGGTGCCCGGCGCCGCGTTCGGGCTGGGCACG
>JAKACF010000369.1 GCA_021821585.1 Actinomycetes bacterium | reverse complement strand
CTGGCAGGGTGCAGTCCCGAGCACCCACCACCGGGCCAGGCTGACGGCGGAGAACGAGATCGGGTCGAAGCCCGAGATGATCGGTGCCGGCAGCGTCGTCGAGGTGGACGTCGTGCTGGTGGCGGTCGTGGCGTGCGGGCGGGGCGCGGTGCTGGTGCCGGTGCCCGCCGCGTGGCTCGTCGCCGGGTGACGGTGGCCGCCCCCGGTGGTGGCCACGGCGACGACCGCCGCGCTGAGCCCGAGGGCGAGCGCCACCGTCGGGAGCGTCCGCACGGCGAGGTGCCGGCGCCGCTCGGCGGCCCGCAGCTCGCTCGCCCGGTTCATGGTCCGCCCGAACAGGGCAGCCCGCTGCTCGCTGGTCATCGACGTCCCGTCGTGGCGCATCAGGCCTCCTCGATCCTCTGCGGGACGACACCGAGGTCCGCCCGCAACTTCTCCATCCCTCGCCGGGCGTGCACCTTCACCGAGCCGACCGAGCAGCCGAGGGCGGCGGCGATCTCCTCGTGGGTGAGCCCCGCCAGGTAGCTCAAGGTCACCACTTCGCGCTGGCGCCGGGAGAGGCGGCGCAGCAGGGGGAGCAGCGTCAAGCGGAGCTCGACCTCGGCGGCCGGCTCGCGCTCGGCGGCGGCCTGCAGGGGACCGAACTCCCGCTTCCGGCGCCTCACCTGGTCGTAGGCGACGTTCGCCGTCACCCGGAGCACCCATGGGTCCCGGTGGGCGGCGGCCCCGATCCGCCCCCAGGCGACGTAGGCGCGGGCCATCGCCTCGACGGCCGCGTCCTCCGCGTCCGCCCGGGAGCCGAGGATCCGCCGCCCGACGAGCAGCGCACGGGGCATGAGCCGGTCGAAGAACTCCTCGAAGGCCTCGGCGCCCTGCCCGTCCGCCGCCCCGCCTCGTTCCTCCGCTCCGGGCATGCACCATCCCTCCGGTCGATCGACCGTGTTTCCGGCCCGCATGCTCGCGCTCGTCGCCGCGTTCACGACAGGTAATCGTCTGGCGAGAAGGTTTGGATGACACGCCTGCCAGAGGTCGGGCCTCGCCCGCCGGAGACGCCTGGGTGTGCCTGCCGGCGCCCCCCGGTGTCGACCTGGTGGAGACGACCGAGGGCGGGTCTCCTGCCGCCCCCGGGGTCTCGGCCGCCTCCGTCGTCCGGGCCGGGGGCGCCCGGTGCGGCGGCGGCTCAGGAGAGCGTCTGGCGGACCTCCGCGAAGGCGGCGACGGCCTGGTCGATCTCGGCCTCGGTGTGCGCCGCCGACATCTGGACTCTGATGCGCGCCTTTCCGAGCGGGACGACCGGGTAGCTGAAGCCGATGACGTAGACGCCGCGCTCCAGCAGGGCGTCGGCCATGCTGGCGGCGAGGGTGGCGTCCCCGATCATGATCGGGATGATCGGGTGCTCACCCGGCAGGAGCTCGAAGCCGGCCGCCTCGAGGCCCGACCGCATCCTGCTCGCGTTCCGGGCGAGCCGGTCGCGCAGCTCGGCGGTGTCCTCGAGCAGGTGGAGCGCCGCGATCCCGGCGGCCGCGATGGAGGGAGCGAGCGAGTTGGAGAACAGGTAGGGCCTCGAGCGCTGCCGGCAGAGCGCCACGATCTCGGCCCGTCCGCTCAGGTACCCGCCGCTCGCGCCGCCGAGCGCCTTGCCGAGCGTGCCCGAGACGACGTCGACCCGGTCCTTGACGCCGAAGTGCTCGGGCGTCCCCCGCCCGTTCGGACCGACGACGCCGACGGCGTGGGAGTCGTCGACCATGACCATGGCGCCGTAGCGCTCGGCGAGCTCGCAGATGCCCTCGAGCGGGGCGAGGTATCCGTCCATCGAGAAGACGCCGTCGGTGACGACGAGGGTCCGCCTGGCGCCCTCTGCGGCCTTCAGCTGGACCTCGAGGTCGGCGAGATCACGGTTGGCGTACCGGTACCGGGTGGCGGCGCACAACCGGATGCCGTCGATGATCGAGGCGTGGTTCAGCTGATCGGAGATGACGGCGTCCTCGGGACCGAGGAGCGTCTCGAAGACGCCGCCGTTGGCGTCGAAGCAGGAGGAGTACAGGATCGTCGACTCGGTGCCGAGGAAGGAGCTGAGCGCCGCCTCGAGCTCGTTGTGGACCGTCGCCGTCCCGCAGATGAACCGGACCGAGGCCATGCCGAAGCCGTAGCGGGTGAGCGCCTCGGTGGCCGCCTCGACGATGCGGGGGTCGTCGGCGAGCCCGAGGTAGTTGTTGGCGCAGAAGTTGAGCACCGTCTTCCCCTTGACGGTGACCTCGGCCCCCTGGGGCGAGTCGAGGGTGCGCTCGTGCTTGAACGTGCCCGCCTCCTCGATCTTCTCGAGCTCGTCGGCGAGCTGCCCGCGCACCTGATCGAACATGACGGCTCCTCTCAGTCGGACCAGTCCAGGATCACCTTGCCGCACCGGCCCGAGGCGACGACCTCGAGCGCCTCGGCGTACTCGTCGGCCTTGAACCGGTGTGTGATCACCGGGGAGATGTCGAGGCCGGACTCGATGAAGACCGACATCTCGTACCAGGTCTCGAACATCTGGCGGCCGTAGATCCCCCGGATGGTGGTCATGTTCATGACGGTCTCGGCCCAGTCGATGGCGTAGGGCTCGCTCGGCAGCCCGAGCATGGCGACCCTGGCCCCGTGGCTCAGGTGCCGGAGCATCTGGCGCATCGCGTCGGCGTTGCCCGACATCTCGAAGCCGACGTCGAAGCCCTCCGACATCGACAGCGTCGACATCGTGTCCGCCAGGCTCTCCCGGCGGGGGTCCACCGCACGGGTCACCCCGAGCCTCCGGGCGAGCTCGAGGCGGTAGTCCGAGACGTCGGTGACCACGACGTGGCGGGCACCGGCGTGCCGGGCGACGAGTGCGGCCATGAGGCCGATCGGCCCGGCACCGGTGACGAGGACGTCCTCGCCGAGGACGGGGAAGGCGGTCGCCGTGTGCACCGCGTTGCCGAAGGGGTCGAAGATGGCGGCCGTGTCGAGGTCGATGGTGCTCGGGTGGCG
>JAKACF010000368.1 GCA_021821585.1 Actinomycetes bacterium | reverse complement strand
CCGAGGGGCGCCTCGTCCTCTCCGACGGGCTCGTGCTCGCCACCGAGGAGGAGCCGGACGCCATCGTCGACGTCGCCACCCTGACCGGCGCCTGCGTCGTGGCGCTCGGCGCCGAGGTCGCCGGCGTCATGGGCAACGACTCGGTGGTGCTCCGCGCCCTCGAGGAGGCGGCGCGGCGGGCCGGGGAGCCGGTCTGGCGGCTCCCGCTTCCCCGCTCCTACCGCCGCCACCTCGACTCCGACATCGCGGACCTGAAGAACGTCGGCAAGGAGCGCCAGGCCGGCGCCCTCGTCGCCGGCCTCGTGCTCGAGGAGTTCGTCGGCGAGCGTCCCTGGGCCCATCTCGACATCGCCGGCCCGGCGGACGTGGACGAGGCCCGCTACGACCTGCAGAAGGGCGCCACCGCCTTCGGGGTGCGCACCCTGCTCGAGTTCGTCGGCTCCTTCGAGCCGAACGGCGCCGCCGGCTCCCGGGTGGCCGACCACCTCGGAGTCGGCTGATGGCGACCGTGGGCGGTCCGCTGCCGCCGGAGGAGGCGCAGCTCGTGGCGCCGGGCGCGCCCGGGCCGGGGCGGGTGGCACTCGGGTCGGCGGGCCCGGGCGAGCTGCACCCCGCCACCCTCGCCATCGACATCGGAGGGACCGGTCTCAAGGCCTCGGTCCTCGGCAGCGACGGCCGGCTGCTGGCCGACCGGGTGAGGGTGGCGACGCCCTACCCCTGCCCGCCCGGGCGGATGGTCGACCTCCTCGCCGGCCTCATCGCCCCGCTTCCCGCCTCGGACCGGGCCTCGGTCGGCTTCCCCGGCGTGGTCCGAAAGGGGCTCGTGCTCACCGCCCCCCACTTCGTGACCGAGTCCGGCCCGGGCTCGCCGGTGGTGGCCGAGCTCGCCAGCGCCTGGCAGGGCTTCGACCTCGCCGGCGCCCTCGAGGCAAGGCTCGACCTGCCTGTCCGCGTGGCGAACGACGCCGACCTGCAGGGATGGGCGGTCGTGAGCGGCCACGGCCTCGAGATGGTGGTCACCCTCGGCACCGGCGTCGGGACAGCCCTGTTCATGGACGGCAGGCTCGCCCCCCATCTCGAGCTCGCCCACCACCCCTTCCGCAAGGGCGAGACCTACAACGAGCAGATCGGCGACGCCGCCCTGCGCCGGATCGGTCCGAGGAAGTGGCGCTCACGGGTGCTGAAGGCGATCGCCAACTTCGAGACGCTCGTGAACTACGACCGGCTCTACCTCGGCGGCGGCAACGCCCGGCACATGGCGGGCCACGTGGACGCCTCGATCACGATCGTGGACAACCTCGCCGGGATCCTCGGCGGCATCCGGCTGTGGGAGCACGCCATCGCCCACTGAGCGGGCTCTCAGACCCCCACGGCGTTGCAGTCGGCCCGGAGGGCGGGGAGGACGACGTGGTTCGGCACGGTGCCGACCTCGTCGAGGTTCGCCGACAGCGCCTGCCAGGCCGAGCTGCTCCCGGCGGCGTCGGCGGCGATCGGACCGGCCAGCTGGAGCTCGCGGGTGACGCGGCTCGGCGTGGCGTTGCCGCTCGCCTGGAGCTCGGAGGCCTTGTGGATGTAGCCGCAGGCCTGCTTGGCAAGTCCCGAGGCACCCGAGCCGCACGCCGAGAGGAGGAGCCCCCCGCCGAGCACGACGGGGAGGATGGCGGCCCTCGACCACCGTCGAGCGGCCTGGCGGCGGCTCACTCGCCGAGCGGCGCCAGCCAGCGCGGCGCCGCCTCCAGCAGGAAGCGGGTCACGCCGAGGGCGCGGTCGAAGGTCTCGCACAACAACTCCTCTCCTGCGAGCACCCGGGCGAGGGAGACCTCCTGGCGGGCCACGATCGTGAGCCGCCGCACGGGCGGGTCGGTGGCCGATCCGTACGAGTCCGTGGCGGAGATCTCGAGCGGGAGCTCGAGCCCTCCGATCTCGGACAGATCGAGCGCCAGCCTCAAAAGGTCGGGTCCGTTCGGAAGCGGCGGGACCCCCCAGTTGAAGGTGAGGGGGAAGAACCACTTGTCCGGGGGCTCGGCATCGTCGGGCAGGGCCATGACGGCGTCTTCGAACGAGAGCAGGCTGCGGGGCTCCACCTCGAGGGCGAGGTGGAGGTCGATCGGACCGCCGCAGCCCTCCTCGGGGTGGAGGTCCACCTCCCAGAACTGACGCAGCGAGTACGTCTCGACGAAGTGTCGCTCGTCATGGACGTGGAAGCCGTGATCGACGGCATGATCCTTCAACTCGGCCACGTAGCCGGCGACATCGATGACGGCCATGTCGAGGCGAGTCTAGGCGGACGAGCGGCTACCGTGCGAGCGTGGACGGCCCGGACGTGCTCGAACTCCTCGCCGAGGTGGCCGCCCGGATCCGGACGGCGCTCGCCCAGCTGAGCGACTGGGGGCCGTCGGGCCTCCGGCCCGGCCAGTACCGCTCCGACGTCGTCGCCGACGACGCCGCCTGCGAGGTCCTGCTCGCCGCCGGCCTCGGCGTGCTGAGCGAGGAGTCGGGCCGCAGCGGCCCGCCCGATGCCGCCCTCGTCGCCGTCATCGACCCGGTCGACGGCTCCACGAACGCCTCGAGGGGGATCCCGTGGTACGCCACGAGCATCTGCGTGCTCGACCGGGAGGGTCCCCTCGCCGCCCACGTGGTGAACCAGGCGACAGGACGCTGCTACGAAGCGGTGCGCGGCAGGGGGGCGACCCGTGACGGCCTGCCGATCTGCCCGAGCGGTGCCACCTCGCTGCGCCGTGCGGTCGTCGGCCTCTCCGGCTACCCGCCCGAGCACCTCGGCTGGCGCCAGTACCGGGCCCTCGGGGCGGCGGCGCTCGACCTGTGCGCCGTGGCCGACGGGACCTTCGACGGGTATGTCGACTGCGGCCCCGACGGGCACGGGGTCTGGGACTACCTCGCCGGCGTGCTCGTCTGCGAGGAGGCCGGGGCCGCCGTGGCGGAGGCCGGCGGGGGGGACCTCGTCGTCCTCGACCATGCCGCCCGGCGGGAGCCGGTGGCAG
>JAKACF010000367.1 GCA_021821585.1 Actinomycetes bacterium | reverse complement strand
GGGTGAACGCCGCCCCGGCCGCCAGCGCCCGGGCGTAGTCGGTGGCGCTCGTGGCGGCCCCGGCCTCGGCCATCGCCCAGGTGAGGGGTTCGACGTCGTCGGGGCCGACCTCCCGCCCGAGCTGCTCGCCAATGCCGAGCACGCCGAGGCGGGCGTTGACGCTCCAGCGGGCGAGGAAGCGCCGGGCGGTCCCGGGGTCGTCGAGGACCTCGGGATGCTCCTCCACGACGATGTGGCCGAGGCCCTCGAGCAGGGCGGCGGCCCGCCGGGCGGCCGCTTCGCAGTCGGGGTGGAGCCGACCGTTCGGGTTGTGGGCGAGCAGCCCGACCCGGAGGCCGGCCGGGCGCGCCGCCAGCTCGTCGGCGTACCGCCGGCGGGGAGGCGGGGCGATCACCATGTCGCCGGCGGCGGGGCCGGCGGTGGCGTCGAGGATGGCGGCGCAGTCGCGGACAGAACGGGTGAGGACGTGCTGGACCGACAGCCCGCTCTCGTCGCGGTCCGGCCCCATCGTGATCCGCCCGCGGGACGGCTTCAGCCCGACGAGCCCGCACATGCTGGCCGGGATCCGGATCGAGCCGCCCCCGTCGCTCCCGTGGGCGGCGGGGACCATGCCGGAGGCCACCGCCGCCGCGCTGCCCCCGCTCGAGCCCCCGGGGGAGCGGCTCGGGTCGTAGGGGTTGCGCGTCGGGCCGTATGCGGCCGGCTCGGTCACCGGGACGAGGCCGAGCTCGGGGGTGTTGGTCCGGCCGAGAAGGACGAAGCCGGCCCGCCGGTAGCGGGCGGTGAGGAAGGAGTCGGAGCTCGCTGTGGCGCCCGCCTGTCTGAGCGCCCGGTTGCCGTGGTGGGCGGGGTCGCCGGCGGTGTCGGCGTAGAGGTCCTTCACGAGGAAGGGGACCCCGGAGAAGGGCCCGTCGGGGCAGCCGGCGTCGATCTCGGCAAGGGCACGCTCGAAGCGGCGGTGGATCACCGCGTTGAGCTCGCCGTCGACCTCCTCGATGCGGGCGATCGCCGCCTCGGCGAGCTCGCGGGCCGAGATCTCCCCGGAGCGGACGAGGTCCGCCTGGGCCGTCGCGTCGAGCCAGAGGACGTCGTCGATCCGCTGACTGTACCCGCCGGGCGCTCCCGGCGGCGGGGTCAGCGCCGGGTGCGCCAGCTGCGCGTCGACAGGCGCTCGACGGCGCGGCGGTGGACCTCGACCCCGAGCCCCGGGCCTCGCGGGACGGCGATCGACCCGTCCTCGAGTACGAAGGGGTCGGTGACGTCCTCGTGGAAGTACCTGTTCGTGGCCGAGATGTCGCCCGGGAGGGTGAAGCCCGGGAGCGTCGCGAGGGCGAGATTCGCGGCCCGGCCGATGCCGGTCTCGAGCATGCCGCCGCACCACACCGGGACCCCGAGGCTCCGGCAGGCGTCGTGGACGGCCTTGGCCTCGAGGTAGCCGCCCAGCCTGCCTGCCTTCACGTTGACGACGCTGCAGGCCCCGAGCGAGATGGCGACGCGGGCGCCGCCGGCGGAGAGGATCGACTCGTCGAGGCAGACGGGGGTGGCGAGCCGCCGTGCGAGCTCGGCATGTCCGAGGAGGTCCTCCTCGCCGAGGGGCTGCTCGACGAGGAGGAGCCCGAAGGCGTCGAGGCGGGCGAGGTGCTCGGCGTCGGCGCGCGAGTAGGCGGTGTTGGCGTCGACCTGCAACATGGCGTCGTCGCCGAGCTCGGCCCGCACCCGCATCACCGGCTCGAGGTCGAAGCCGGGCTCGATCTTGAGCTTCACCCGCCCGTAGCCCTCCGCGCGGTAGCGGGCGACGACGGCGACGAGCTCCTCCACGGTGTCGGTGATGCCGACCGCGACCCCCGGAGCCACCCGGTCGCCCGCGCCCCCGAGATACTCCTGGAGCGAGCGGCCGGCGGCCGTGAGCTCGGCGTCGAGGACGGCCATCTCGAGGGCGGCCTTGGCCATGGCGTGCCCCTTGAAGGGCGAGAGCAGGCGGGCGACGTCCTCGGCGGCGACGCCCCCGGTGGCGAGGAGGCGGGGCACGAACAGCTCGCTCAGCACGGTCCAGGCCGCCGCGTTGAACTCCGGGGAGTAGAGGGGAGCCCGCCCGGCGACGCACTCCCCCCAGCCCTCGGAGTCGGGGCCCTCCAGGTGGACGAGGATCGCCTCCCGGGTGAGGTCGGTCCCGTGCGAGGTCCGGAACGGGCGGACGAGGGGCAGCTCGACGAGGACGAGCTCGACGGTGTCGATCCTCACCGGGTCTCCGCCCCGCCGGTGCCCTCGAGGACGTAGCGGACCTCGGTGTCGAGGCCGAGCAGGCGCCCGTCCCCCTCGATGGCGCCACCGATCGGGCGGCGGATGGGCGATCTCGGGAGCCCGACGGCGGCCGGGAGAGCGACGGCCACCTGTCGTGGCGCCGGCGCCGGCCTCTCGACCGGCCGTCGGCCTGCGCCGGCGACGAGGCGGAGGCGGCTGATCGGCGCGTGGCGGCGGTGCAGCGGGTCGAAGGTCCACGAGATCGAGGCGATGCGGTGCTCGCCTGCCGAGGCGCGCTGGTGGGGCTCGGGCGCCGGGGCGCCCTCGCTCCGGCGGGCGGACCTCTCGAGGCCGGTGAGGTGGGAGTGCAGCTCCACCGGCCCGGGGCTCACCGGGGCGTCCTTGGCACCGGCGACGTCGTTTCGCGAGAGCACGAGCGCCGAGAGGACCTCGGAGGAGATCGGGCCTCCGGGCTCCTTTGAGATCCCGGCGAGGAGGGCGGCGGCCGCCTCGAGCTCCCCGGCCGTGGCGAGCTCGCGAACGGCGGGGCGGCGGGCGGCGGGCGGCGGCATGAGGCGATGCTAGGTGGGCCTCACCGCCCTAGGATTCGGCCGGCCCGGGTGCTAGACCGGGGCGGGCTCAACCCGAGGGAGGCAGCATGCGCGTGTCGCTCACCGTCAACGGGAAGGGCCGGGCCGACGAGGTCGAGCCCCGCCTGCTCCTCGTCCACTACCTGCGGGACGTCCTCGGGCTCACCGGGAC
>JAKACF010000030.1:11255-16128 GCA_021821585.1 Actinomycetes bacterium | reverse complement strand
GGCCGTGAGGCGGCGGGCGACGTCCGTCGCCACCTGGGTCTCGGTGACGGCGGCCTCGCCCACCCGGCTGGCCATCTCGATGCTGCGGCGCTCGATCGCCCGCACCCTCGGCCCGACCCGGCGGCGGCCGGCGGCAGCAGCCCGGCGGGAGACCCGCGCCGCCTTGGCGAGCGCCCGACCCGACAGCGACGGCAGCGGCCCGGCCGCCGGCACTGGCGCGGCGGCCTGCCCCAGCTCGGCGTCGAGAGCCGAGGGATCCCGCGACACCTGCTCGAAGATCGCGCGGACCTCCTCCTCGAAGCCGGAGGGAAGCGACCCGTCGTGGCGGATCCGCTCGGCCTCCGCCACGATGGCGGAGCGGAGGTCCTCGTCGCTCACGTCGTCACCTGCTCGGCGAGCAGCGGATCGCCGGGCCGGTGCTCGTGGGCCACCTCGAGCCGCACCGGCAGCGAGATGAGGCCCGTGGAGGTTCCGGGATTCTGCAGCTGCATGGTGGCTGCGGGCTCGAGGCGGGCGTGGACCACGCCGCCGTGGGGATCCTGGACCCTCACGTTGATGCTGTAGGTGCCGTCGAGCAGCGGCACGGCGTCGAAGTGGAAGCGGATGGTCGAGCGCCCCTTCGGCAGGTCGACCGCCTGGCCGCTGTCGTAGTCGAAGATGAGCGAGCCGTTCGACCCCCACACCGAGAAGCCGAAGGCGACGCCTCGAAGATCCTCCTTCGCGTCGATGTCGACCACGACGGTGGCGGCCTCGCCCGGATAGAGCTTCGGCCGGTCGACGGTGGTCTCGAGGCGGCCGCCGCTCAGGGTCACGCGGCGGGTGGCGCCGGAGCGCTGGGGCTCGCCCGAGGTCCCGCCGGCCGGGTCGTCCTCGATCGCCGGGATGGCGTCGGACTCGCCGATCGCGAGCAGGGTGTCGCGAAACGCTGCGATCGCGTTGGACGGCGAGTCGACGGTGACGAGCTGGCCCGCCTCGATGACGGCCACCCGGTTGCAGAGCTGGCGCATCGTGTCGACGGCGTGGGAGACGACGACGATCGTCCTTCCCTGCTGCTGGAACTCGTGGATCCGGCGCATGCACTTCTGCTGGAAGCGCTCGTCGCCGACGGCCAGCACCTCGTCGACGAGGAGGATGTCGGGGTCGACGTTGACCGCCACCGCGAAGCCGAGGCGGACGTACATGCCCGAGGAGTAGAACCGGACCTGGTTGTCGATGAACTCCTCGAGCTCGGCGAAGGCGACGATCTCGTCGAAGCGCTTGTCGATCTCCCTGGTCGACATGCCGAGCAGCGCGGCGTTCAGGTAGATGTTGTCCCGGCCGGACAGCTCCGGCTGGAAGCCGGCGCCGAGCTCGAGCATGGCAGCCAGCTGGCCCCGGAGCCGGATCTCCCCGTCGGTCGGCTTCAGGATCCCGGCGATGCACTTGAGCAGCGTCGACTTGCCGGAACCGTTGCGGCCGGCGATGCCGAAGGTCTCACCCTGGGCGATCTCGAGGTCGATGTCCTGCAGTGCCCAGAAGTCGTGATAGGGGATCTTGCCGCCGTGCAGGATCCGTTCCTTGAGGGAGGTGTACTTCTCCTTGTAGAGCCGGAACCGCTTGGAGACGCCCTCCACCTCGATGGCAGCGGTCACGGTGCGGTCACAGCTCCTCCGCGAAGTTGCCCTCGACCTTGCGGAAGACGATCATCGCCAGGTAGAAGAGCAGGAGCGACCCGGCCAGGATGGCTCCGAGGATCTCGAGGTAGAAGCCCTGGCCGTAGAAGGCGAGGACTCCGCAGGCGGCGTGAGGGGGGCAGTTGGCGGGGAGCGCGCCGGCGACGTCGCCGTAGATGAAGCGCTGGAACGCCATCACGATCGGGGTGAGGGGGTTGGCCATGTACAGCCAGAGCAGGTGGTGCGCACCGAGCCTCGAACCCAAGTTGGAGAAGGTGTAGACGATCGGCTCGGCGAAGAAGAGAGCGACGAGGAGCACCTGGATGAGGTGCTCGATGTCGCGCATGTAGACGTTGAGGGCAGACAGCATGAGCGCCAGGGCGGCGGTGAAGACGAGGTCGCAGACGAGCGCCAGCAGCATCACCGGCAGGTACTGCCAGGCCGGCTCGACGCGGAAGCCGACGAGGAACAGCACGAGGATGCAGGTCTGGAAGAAGAAGTAGGAGAGCGCCACGCCGACCTGGGCGAGGGCCAGGATCTCACGGGGGAAGGCGACCTTCTTCACGATGCCGGCATGGGCCACGAGCGTGCCCGACGAGCTGAGCAGAGCCGTGTTGAACAGGTTCCAGGGCAAGAGGCCGCACATGAGGTAGACGGCGAAGTCGACGATGCCGTTCTTCAAGATGAAGCTGAACATGATGTAGTAGATGAGCAGCACCATCGCCGGGTTGAGGAACGACCAGAGGAAGCCGAGGAAGCTGCTCTTGTAGCGGACCTTCAGCTCCTTGCGGACGAGGAAGACGAGGAGCTCCCGGGCCTTCCAGATCTCCGCGAGCCTGGTGAGGGTGCCGACGTGGGCCGCCACGACCCGTTGCGGCAGATCGCCGGTTGGCGGGACGATCCCGTCCGCCACTGCGACCGCGCGGGGATCCCTCCCCGGCGACGCGGGCAGCTCGGCCTGCGCTCGAGCCATCGAAACTCCGTCCTCCTGATGTGCGCGCCGCGTCCCTCGCGACACCCGATCGTGCTGGTGATCCTAACGGGGGCGGTCCTCGGACCTCGGCCGCATCACAGCGTGCGAGCCGCGGCGAGTGAGACCGCTCCCTCCTTCTTCCTCCAGGTCAGCTCCTCGCCGCCAGCTTGCGGGCGACCCGGGCGTAGTGCGCGAGCGGCCGTGTGAGCGGACGGGCCTCGGCGGCGAGCAGCGCCGCTCGTGCCACCTGCCGGGCACCGGAGGCCGCACGCGACGGCGCCGGACCGGCCGTCGTGACCCACGACGGCACGCCTGCGCCGGGACTCGGGGCCCACTCCCACAACGGAACCCGTGGGCGTGAGCGGTCCGGACCGCCGGCGACGGGGGCCGAGCCGAGCAGCTCTGCCCGGCGGGCTGCGGCCCGGGCGCGCACGAGGCCGGTGACGGCCTCGGCGTCGGCGTCGGCTCCGAGGTCGCCGAACCTGTCGCGCACCGCGAGCGGTTCGTAGGGCGCACGGGCGATCGAGACCTTGCCCGCCAGCTCACCGAGCATGCCGGCGAGCTGTGCCTTCGTCTCCTCGTCGCCGACCTCGATCCTGCTGGCACGCGACCACAGGCGCTCGGCCACACGCCCGCCCTGGCCTCCCGGCAGGTCGTGCATCGAGTGCAGGCGCAGGACGATCTCGGCCCTCACTCCCCGTAGGGCGGTCGCCAGCGTGACGAGGCCGACCGCCCGTCCCGCTCGGCCGGCGGTGTCGTTCACGATGAACCCGGGCTCGAGCTGGATGACGAGCACGTCGACTCCCTGGGCGGCCTTGGCGATCTCGAGGGCTGCCAGCGGCCCGGAGGTCACGAGGTAGCGGTGGGCCACCGACAGCCCCGGCGGGGCCAGCACCTCGACGGCAGCACCCTGGCGGCGGTAGCCGACGACCTCGGCGAGCAGCGACGCCGAGCGTGGGTTCGCCGGCGGCGGCACGCTCCCGACCACGAGAACCCTCATCGGAACCTCTCCAGCGCCGCCTCCATGCCGTCGAGGACCCGGGGCCAGGTGTAGTTGGCCAACACGTACTCCCTCCCCCGTGCCGCCAGCTCGCTCGCGAGCTTGGGAGCCTCGGCGACCATCCGCAGGCACTCGCCCATCTCGATCTCGTCGCCGTAGACGAGCCCGCCCCCCGACCGCTCGCAGTGCCAGGAGACGACGTCGCTCGCCATGTTGGCGATCACGACCGTGCCGGCCAGCCAGCTCTCCATGGTGGTGCGCGAGAAGCTCTCGTTCGGGCTCGGCTGGATGTAGGCCTCGGCGGCGGCGAAGGCGTTCGCCACCTCGTCGTCCTCGAGGTAGCCGAGGTCGATGATCCGGGACTCGAGGCCGGGCGGGATGTTCGGGTCACCGCCGCCGATGCTCACGAGGTCGAGCTGGAGCCCGTGGCGGATGATGGCCGAGGCGAATCCGCGGACCGCCTGCGGCCAGCCCTTGCCCTCCTCGCGTCGACCCGCGCAGAGGACGAAGGGGCGCTCGAGGCCGTGCCGCTCCTTGAAGCCGAGCGGGTCGTAGCGCTCGGGGACGTGCACCGCCGAGCCGACCACCTGGTGCGAGGGCAGCGGGGCCAGACGGTGTGCCAGCTGGTGCTCGGGCTCGGACAGGAACCAGACCTCGGCCACTCCGGCCAGGGCGGCCCGGACCGAGCCGGTGTAGGCGTACGACTCGTCGTGCAGGCACGGCACGAGGATGCTGCGCTCAGGCACGAGGCCGATGCAGTACAGGGTGTTCCAGAACAGGTAGGGGGAGAAGATGAGGGCGTCGTAGCTGTGTCCCGCCTCGGCGATGTGGAAGTAGAGGTCCGGCACCCTGAGGCGGCTGTTCACCCAGGCGAGCTCCTCGGCCTCCTCCAGCTGGTCGCCCTCGACGATGCGGCGCTCGAGCGAGATCCACAGCGACGGGTCGCTCCACGGCACCGTCTCGAAGCGCCGCACCCGCACGCCCTCCTCGACCGTGACACCCGCTGGCCACTCGTTCTCCCACGTCATATGGCTCGTGGCGCAGGTGGTGAGCACTTCGACGTCGTGCCCCCGGGCAGCGAGGCCGCGAGCCTCGTCCCTCACCTGTGCCTCAGAGCCGCCGAGCACGCCCGCGCCGTAGCGCGGGGTCACGAATGCCAGCTTTGCCACGGCGAGGATGTTATCGGCGCGCCGATCGCCGGAAGGGTGCGCCCGAGCGGACAGGGGCGGCGCGCCGTCGGTTCGGTGG
>JAKACF010000030.1:0-11245 GCA_021821585.1 Actinomycetes bacterium | reverse complement strand
CGGAACTCCGGTCGGTGGGTCCGGCGGCCGAGCGCCACCGGTCGTATGATTCGCGTCATGGGGGTAACAGCAAGCTCTGCAGCTGACACGCGCGCGCGCCGGCGGGTCCTCGTCCTCGTCGCCACCGCCGCATTGGGGGCGGCAACGCTGGTGACGGCGCTGCCAGCCGGGGGCCCGCACCGCCCGCCCGCCCGGGGGTACGAGTTGACCGCCTCCACCTGTCCGTCCTCCAAGCAGACGGCGTTCGGCTACCCACAGTGGGTCGTCGGCTGTCACATCGGCGGGCAGGGCTTCACCTCGCCGGTCGTCGGGACGATCGACGGCGTGAAGGTCGTCGTCGACGCCTCGCTATCGGGCTGGGTCTACGTCGTGAACGCCCGGACGGGACGAGAGATGCCGGGGTGGCCCGAGAAGGCCGACCTCGTCGGCTCGACGCCGACGGCGATCGACTCGAGCCCGGCGATCGCCTACCTGAACGGCCCCGACAAGGAGCCGAGCATCGTGGTCGGGCTCGGCAGCCTCTACGTGAAGGACCAGTACGGCGGCGTCATGGCGTGGAACGCGAACGGGTCCGTCCGCTTCCGCTTCCGCACGAACTGGTCGGGGTCGACCTACTCCAAGGAGGTCTTCGCGACCCCGGCGATCGGCGACGTCACCGGGAATGGTCAGCAGGACATCGTCTTCGGCTCGTTCAACCACCGCCTCTACGCCCTCAGCCCGTCGGGCACGCCGCTGCACGGCTTCCCCGTCAACCGCGCCGACACCATCTGGTCCTCCCCCGCCCTCGTCGACACGACCCACTCGGGCAAGATGGACATCATCGAGGGGGGCGACGCCAGCGGGTGGAGCGGCCCGAACGGCGGCACGAAGTGCTGGAGCGGCTGGGTCTCCGACTACCGCTACGAGAACGGCTCCCCCCACCTCGTCTGGGAGCGCTGCCTCAAAGAGACGGTCTGGTCGAGCCCGGCGGTGACGACGTTCGGCACGACGCCGGTCGTCGTCGTCGGCACGTCCTGGTACCACGCCTCGAACCGGGTCACCCAGCCGGCCGAGGACGAGGTCTTCGCCTTCAACGCACGGACCGGAAAGACGATGCCCGGCTGGCCGGTGAAGGCGGGCGGCCCGACCTTCGGCTCTCCGGTGGTCGTCCCGGCGACACCTCGCGGTCCGAACGAGATCGTCGAGAGCTCGTGCGCCGACTGCCTCGACGGCCCCTCGATCGTGACGGCCTGGTCCGAGGGCGGGACACGGCTGTGGCAGACGA
Source organism: Actinomycetes bacterium (assembly GCA_021821585.1). Taxonomy (GTDB): domain Bacteria; phylum Actinomycetota; class Acidimicrobiia; order Acidimicrobiales; family Bog-793; genus JAKACF01. The sequence goes on along the minus strand of JAKACF010000030.1, from coordinate 9,981 downwards.
AGATCACGCTCCACAGCGAGCTGCTCGCCTCGCCCTCGGTCGCCAACCTCACGAACGGCCTCGCTTCTTGGAACTCGACGGCGAACGACGTGCTCATCGGGAACGTCGCCGGCCTGTTCGTGCTGAACGCCAAGACCGGCAAGAAGGTCGCCGGCACGGCGACCGAGGCGATCAACCCGAGCTGCAACGTGGGCGGGAGCGCCGTCGTGAGTGCCGTCCCGGGCTCGAGGACGGGCTACATGATGTTCACGAACTGCGGCTTCAACGGCCCGACGAGGACGGCGAACGAGTACCTGCGGGCCTACGACGTGCCGGCCCCGGCGTCGCCGGCGCCGTGGCCGATGTTCCGGGCCAACGCCCAGCGCACCGGCGTCCCTGATCCCTACGGGCAGCAGAACGCCAGCTGCTCGGTCCCCGCGACGCCGTCGGGGTACCGCATCGTCGGGACCGCCGGCAGCCTCTACCACTACGGCTCCTCGCCCTACTGCGGGGACCTCGCCGCCGAGCTGCTCCCGAAGGACGTCGCCGGGATCGCCGCCGCACCCGACGGTGGGGGCTACTGGATCGCCCTCAAGGACGGCGCGGTCTATGCCTTCGGCGACGCTCACAAATACGGCGACCTGAGAGGCGACAGCTGGCAGGGCGGGACGGCAGACGCGGCCCCCGGGGCCCCGGTGGTCGGCATCGCCGCCACCTCGGACGGCAAGGGCTACTACGTCCTCGGAGGCGACGGGTCGGTCTATGCCTTCGGTGATGCCAGGTACGCCGGTTCGGTGGGCGACTACACGGCGAGCGGAGCACCTGCCGCCATCGCCGTCGACGACGCCACCGGCGGCTACTGGGTCGTGACCAGCTCGGGCCGCGTCTACAACTTCGGTGGCGCCCCGGCGCTCGGGAGCCAGCTCTCGGGCCACTCCTCCCCCGTCGTCGCCATGGCGGCGCTCCACAACGGGAGCGGCTACTGGCTCGTCACGGCGAGCGGCGCCGTGTTCAACCTGGGCGCGGCACCGAAGCTCGGCGGCAAGTTCGGGACGCCGATCGTCGGGATCGCCGTCGCCTCCAACGACCGGGGCTACTACCTCGCGAGCAGCAAGGGGAACGTCTTCCAGTTCGGCAAGGTGCCGTGGTTCGGCTCGGCGGCGGGCAAGGTCGGCGCGGACCCCATCACCGCCATCGCCACGCCCTGAGGTCTGGTCAGCCGCTTCGGGGCGGTGCATCCACGCCAGCCCAGCGGTCCGCCACCTCGTGGGGACCGAGGACCCACGACCGCCTCAGCACGGCCCGCTCACCGAGCGCCCGCGGGAGGAAGCGGGGGATCGCCTCGGCCACTCCGTCGTCGCCCCCTCCCCGGCGCGTGCGCCACGTCTCCCGCAGGGCGACCTCGCTCGGCGCGTTGCGCAGGAGCGTGAGTAGGCGGTTGCGCTCCGCGAGGAAGTGGGCGCGGCGCGAGAGGACCCCGCTGCTCGTCGTCCCGCGCTCGTGGCGCACCGTCACCGTCGGGTCGAACAGCACGCGATAGCCCCGCAGGCGCGCCCGCCAGCACCAGTCGGCGTCCTCGTAGGAGGCGAAGTAGCGCGGTTCGAAGCGACCGACCTTGGCGAGCACCTCGCTCGTGGTGACAAAGGCCGTCCGGGAGATGGCAAAGCGCTCTTCCCACGTGTCGAACTCAGGCTCGTCGGACACGTCGGCCCCGATGTCGCCGACGTGTCCGTCCTCGCTCAGATAGCAGCCGATGCTGTCGATCAGGTCGACGACCCGCCTCGGGCGGACCGCCTCGCCGTTCACCGTGAGCTCGACCGGCTGGCTTCCGGGAGGCAGCGGGACGTAGAAGGGCTCCCCGCCGCCGGCAGCCCAGCGCCACCTCCTCGGGAGACCGCCCACCTGGCTGCCCGTCCTGCGGCGGGGGCCTACCACCTGTGGCGTCTCGAGGCGGTGGATCCCGCGCCCCACGAGGTAGGGAAGCACGTCGCGCCCTGAGAGCGACACCGAGACGAGCTGGCGGCCGAGGGGCCGGGGGTCGCCCGGCGCCCACCAGGTCTCGTCGTCGAGATGGATCTCGAGGTAGCGGCCGGTGAAGACGAGCTTCGGCCCGACGGCGGCAACCGTCGGGTCCTCGAGGGCCCTCGCCGCCGACGCGAGCCACCCGTCGCCGGCCACGGCGTCGTCGTTCAAGAAGGCGACGACGTCGCCGGTCGCCTGCCGCGCACCGGCGTTGGCGCCTGCCGCGAAGCCGAGGTTCTCGCCGAGGCGCACCACGCGGGCGCCGTAGCGGCGGGCTATGCGGCTGGCAGCCTCACCGGGCGAGCCGTTGTCCACGACGACGACCTCGACCTCGCCGCCGAGCTGCCCTGTGAGGGACTCGAGGCACCGGCTGAGACGGTCGGCTGGACGGTACGAGACGACGACGACGGAGTGGCTCAGGAAACCGCCTTCAGCGAGGAGCGGTCGATCACCCGGTCGATGAAGCCGTACTCCCTCGCCTCCTCTGCGGTGAACCATCGGTCGCGGTCGGAGTCGGCCTCGATGCGCTCGACGGGCTGGCCGGTGTGGAAGGCGATCCGCTCGGCCATCATGCGCTTCAGGTAGACGATCTGCTCGGCCTGGATGGCGATGTCAGCGGCTTGCCCCTGCATCTGGCCAGAGGGCTGGTGCATGAGGATCCGGCTGTGGGGAAGCGCGAACCGCTTCCCCGGCGCACCGGCGCACAGGAGGAACTGCCCCATGGAGGCGGCGAGGCCGAGGCAGATCGTCGAGACATCGCAGCGGACGAACTGCATGGTGTCGTAGATCGCGAGGCCGTCGGTCACCGACCCCCCGGGGGAGTTGATGTAGAGGAAGACGTCGCGTTCGGGGTCCTCCGCCTCGAGCAGGAGCAGCTGGGCACAGATGAGGTTCGCCGAGGTCTGGTCGACCTGGGTCCCGAGGAAGACGATCCTCTCCTTCAAGAGCTGTCTGAAGACGTCCGCCGAGGCGTCCGCAAGGCCCCCCTGCGCCACCAGGATCTCGTTGGGGTTGGGCGTCATCGTGATTCCGTCCTCCTCGTCGTGTCAGGCCGGGCGCCGGGGTCGCTCACCGCCGGACACTCGAGGCTACCGGACGAACCGGCCAGGGCCGGACCCGATCCCCCGTGTACGCTTCCTCGAGCCTCGTCGCTGCGGGCGTGGCGGAACTGGCAGACGCGCCGGGTTTAGGTCCCGGTCCCTTCGGGGGTGGAGGTTCGAGTCCTCTCGCCCGCACCAGGAGCTTTGTGTGCCGACAGGCTCGGTCGGAACGCACTTACTCGCTGCTGGCTAACGGGATGCTAACGGCCTGCCAGCTATGCTTGCGTCGCGGTCACTTCCGCAAGCGAGGCGAGAAGTGGTACGTCTGGGCTGAACTCGAGCCCGGTTGCGACGGGCGGTGCCGCCAGGTCTTGAAGGGTGGCTTCCGCACGAAGAAGGAGGCCGAGAAGGCCTTCGCAGACCTCCGCGACGAAGTCCGGAGGGGTGAGTACGTCGCTCCGTCGACGGTCACAGTCGCCACCTATTTGAACGACGAATGGCTTCCGGCGGTGAAGGCGAGCATCCGCCCGGCGACCTGGGATAATCACTACAGGGCGATGGTCGAGGGCTACGTCGTGTCCTTCCTCGGTGCCCGACGCCTGGGTGAGGCTTTCCCGTCACAGCTCAACGCGTACTATGCCGACCTCCTTGTGGGCGGTCGCCGGAACCGCGGCGCGTTCCTCCATCCTGGCCTGTCGCCGAAGACCGTCCGGAACGTTCACACGATGCTGCACAAGGCATTCGCCGACGCTGTCAAGTGGGAACGCCTTCCGCACAACCCCGCTGAGCGGGCGGAGCCACCGCGCCCTCGGACGGCCGAGATGCGGGTGTGGGACACGTCGCAACTGCGTCGCTTCCTCGACCAGGTAGCCGAGGAGCGCCTCTTCGCCGTCTGGCTCCCGCTCGCAACGACCGGGATGCGTCGCGGCGAGGTCCTCAGCCTGCGTTGGTCCGACGTGGACTTAGACAGCATTTTGGCTCGAATCGTGGTTTGAGCCACCAACGAATACATCGATGTGTGGCTCAGACCATTGAGAGTTAGCTCGATCTGTGGTTCTGGCCACTAAGATATGGGCATGTTGAAGGGACGCGCCCAAGCACGACGGCGACTCGACGAACGTTTCGAAAGGCTTCGGCCGTTCGCGGCCGAGCCACCGCCCCACCGCGGTTGGGTTCGTGCGATCCGCGACGCCCTGGGCATGTCGAGGCGCGAGCTCGCCGAACGGATGGGCTCGAGCCAAGCGACCGTCGCCGACATAGAACGCAACGAGGCGCTCGGAACGGTACAGCTCGACACGCTGCGGCGGGCCGCCGAGGCGATGGACTGCCAGGTGGTGTACGCACTCATTCCGACGTCGTCGCTAGATGTGATGGTGGCCAACCAAGCTCGTCGTAAAGCGGCTGCTCATCTTCGATCCGTGGGACATCAGGGTCGCCTCGAGGATCAGGAGCTCGACGAGGTGACGGCCGCTAGGGACCTCGAGGCTTTCGCCGGGGACCTCGTGGATCGGCGGGGGCTCTGGAGCGAGGAGCAATAGTGAGCGATCCTCTCGTACCGATCGGCGACGGGCTCACCTCCATCTCCCCGGACGAACAGGCCGAGCTCATTCCGACGTACATCGCCAACCGAGGCGAGCTCTTCGCCGCCGAGCAAGCGAACATCGCGCACGCGACGCTCCATCTCTCCCCCGGCTTGGACGAACTCGTCGACGACCACTACCTGCGTCGGCTGCATCTGGCCATGTTCGGCCAGGTCTGGCGGTGGGCCGGCAGGTATCGGCGGCGCGAGACGAATCTGGGAATCGACCCGACGGCGATTCCGGTTGCGCTGCGCGATCTGTGTCAGGACGTCCAGACGTGGATCGAAGGCGAAACATTCGAACCGGACGAGAGCACTGTGCGGTTTCACCACCGCCTTGTGCAGATCCACGCCTTCGTCAACGGCAACGGGCGTCATGGCCGCATCGCCGCCAGCCTGATGGCTAGGGCGCTCGGGCGTCCAAGCTTCAGCTGGGGAGCCGACCTCGACGACACCACCGAGGAGCTCCGGTCCAAGTACCTGACCGCCCTCCGTCGCGCCGATGTGGATCGTGACGACATCGGGGCGCTTCTCGAGTTCGCCAGAAGCTGAAGCCTCGTGCGCATGCGCAGCGTTATGCCGCGACGCGCCCACCATCGCTCGACTCCCGGCTGGCTGTGCGTGGACGCGAGCCCAACTGAGGGCGAAGGCCGAGGGCGGGAGCCTGGGACGGTCGCTTCGACGCCACACGAGTCATCTGGCAGGCCCGGAGGCGCCGAGGGCGCCCGCGGGATCCGCCGGACTTGTCGAGAGCGTCAAGATTCCGTCGAGTTCATCCCGGTCATCGTCGTCAGCAGCCAACTCCCTGATCCAGTCAGGTTGGTTTCGATTGATCGGCAGAAAGCGCGCTCTTCCTCGGAGCGCTGTACCGCCTCGTGGCAGCCAGCGCGACGATGGCTTGTCGGCGCAGCCTGGGGGTCTGGGCCACCCCCTTGCTAACGGATTGCTGACGGAATCGCCGCCGGACCCCGTGAACGGTCCGGAACGACGGCGAACGCTCATGGACGAGAACGCCTTGTGAACAAAGGGAGATCTGGGGACCATCATGCATGCACGCTGGCGGACCCGAGCAGACTGTCGATTCGTGACTGACGTCCCGGTCCCTTCGGGGGTGGAGGTTCGAGTCCTCTCGCCCGCACGCTGGACGTTTGCAGATCCGAGCGTCGGCATTCGCCCTCTGAGGGCCTGTTGACAACCGACGTGCTCATGAGCGGGCACCTCACAGGTTCGCTCGTGGCTCGAGTCCGGGGACGCTCCAGGACCCGCGGGGACAATCGGTACCGCCGTCACGCCGAGACGGGCACAGGCACGCCCCCGCCGGGTCTGCAAGGTGCGACCGACGCTCGCGGTGTCGGACGACGCCCGCCACGCACTCTCGAGTGAACTGCGCCGGGGCGGGCAGGCGTCCGCTGGCGCGGAGTCCGCACCCTCCCATCAAGAGCGGGCCGCCCGGATCTCGATCATGCTCCGACCGATCACGAGGGACCTCGAGGACCTCCATCGCGACCGGTACCGTCCTGAAGCCGCAGCCGGAAACCGAGCGAGACGAGAGTCCCGTTTCGACTGGTCGTCATCGGCCGGGCCCGCGCGGCCACGGCATGCCCTCGGTGCTGCGGGGGAGACACTCGGGATCGGCTCACACCGGCGCCCGAGGCGGCACCCCTCGGTCCATCACTCATGACACCACCCGAAGGAACGCCCACTTCGCCGAGCGGCTCCTCCGGCTCGCAGGGTGCATAGAGCCGCCAGAGCCCTCGGTGGTGCGCTCTATGGCGCCCGGTACCTACCCCGGGTAACCCAATCGCAACGAATCCGTAAAGTCCCGATTCACCGACTCTGGCCTCTCCAGGCTCTCGATGGGAATAGCTGAAGAGACTGGGCAGTGCAAAGAGAAACCTCTTGAAGTGTCGGCAGCCTGTCGGTACAGTCGACTCGACCCTTCTGCATGCTCAAAACGAGCTAACTGCTAGCTCACAACAGCCCCAATTTGCGGGTGCGTTCCCAAGCCCCACTGCGACGATATCGCCCAGCCGAGCGTGGCCTCGTGCCCGTCAGGAAGGAGTGACATGCGACGCAGCAAACCGCTTCTCCTCTTCACAGCCTTGGCCTTGTCACTTGCCACCGTCCTGGTGAGCGGCCTTGGCAGCGCTGGAGCGATCACCGCCCATCGAGGGACCGCTGGGAGGGCGGCGGCAGCCGATGCCACGGCATCAGCCATCGGCCCGGTCGCCCCCACATTCGTCGGACCCGCGGCTTCTCCATGCTCCGGCTGCTCGTTGCTGAGCGGCCCCTACTCGACCTCGTTGGCCTCGTCATCGGCCATTTCTTCGTCTGCGGTGAAGACGGGAAGCCCGGCGGTATCCGGCGCAGTGGGTCGCGCCGACCACGCGAGGACTCTGCCTGCGCCCCGACCCTGGGTGGCGCACCACTCCACGCATGCTGCGAACACCGTCGCCGACCCGACGGTGCCGACCGTGAGCTGCACTCCGCCTTCGGCAGGCTGCGACACCATCGACAACAGCGCTGCGGGTGCGCTCGGCGTGAAGGGGCTCGACGCGGTGGACAACGCTTCCCTCCCGACGAACACCACCGTCGGTGACGTCGAGCCGCCGGACCAGGGGCTCTGTGCCGGGAACGGGTACGTCGTCGAGTCCACCAACATCGGTGCGGTCCTCGTCTTCAACTACAACCTGCACCGCCTGTCCCAGCCGCTCTCGATGGACACGATGATGGGCCTGACGGCGCGCGGGTGGAGCAGCGCCGGCGACGTCCAGTGCCTCTATGACGGCAGCAACGGGGGACACTGGTTCTTCATCGAGATCGCCTCCGCTTCCTCCGAGGCGAGCGGCGGTCCCTTCAACGGCTGCTTCGCCGCCAAGGCTGACTCGTGCTACGAGGCGATCGCCGTCACCACGGGGAACAGCCCCTTCGGTCCGTACAACGTCTATTACATGAACGCCAACTACAACCCGAGCGAGCCCGGTGCGCCCTACCTCCTGAACGATTACGCGAAGATCGCCACCACCCAGGATGCGTTCGAGATCTTCTACGACGAGTTTCCCTTGAACGGCAACTACCCGGGACTCGACGGTGGCTTCTTCAACGGCGCCCAGGAGCTTGCCTTCACCAAGAGCGCGCTGGAGTCCGGTGCCCCGACGATGTCGGGCACCACGCCGAACGGCTCGTTGAACGTCGCCATCGAGAACATGGGGTATCTGCCTACGGACTCGGCCGGGGACAGCTGCGCCACGACCGGGGGGGCGGTCTGCTGGTACCAGGTGATCCCGGCGCAGGCATCCGACCCGAGCCAGTTCGACAACAGCTTCGGAGGATCGGGCTTCATGCTCGCTTCCCTCGACTTCCAGGGCCAGGGGGACAACCGCGTGGCGGCGTTCGACTGGACCGAGCTCAGCCAGCTGAACTCCACGAACGGGTGCTCGGGCTCGTCGTGCTCGGGCATCACGTTCGGAGGCGACCTCTTCTCCGGGACTCTGCCGTACTACGGAGAGGGCTTCCTCGGCGCCCAGAAGGCCGGACCGATCCCGCTCGGCAACGAGTGCCGCCAGGCCGGTCTCAGCCAGGTGCCGTCCGGAAGCAAGCGCAAGATGCCGCCTGCCCACTGTCCCGAAGGCGGTATCGCCACGAACGGTGACGGAATGACCCAAGCGGTCCAAGCTCAAGGACAGCTCTGGGGGGCGATCAGCACGGAGGTGAACCAGACCTTCTCCGGCACGTCGGAGCTCCACCAGGGTGCCCTCTACTTCGTCATCGGCACGGGCTCGTTTGATGCCGGCAACGGCTTCACGTTGACGAACGACCAGTACGTCACCGCAGCCCACGAGGACATCGAGTTCCCGACCATCGCGGCATCGGACACACCCGGCGGCGGGGCGATCATGAGCTTCACGCTCTCCGGCAACGGCGGTCCGACCCACGCCAACAAGGGCGGCTACTACCCGAGCTCGGCGTACGGCCGCCTCACCGCGACCTCGGCCGGGCTCTCCGGGTCGACGATCAACGTCGTGGACATGGGCCAGTCGCCCCAGGACGGCTTCACCGAGTACTTGGGCTACCCGAACGGAACCCGTCCCCGGTGGGGAGACTACGGAGCAGCGGTGTACGTCTCCGGCAAGGGCATCTTCTTCTCCAGCGAGTACATCCCGTACCCGAGCTGTGTCGGAGCAAGCTTCACCCTCACGATCGGTACCTGTGGCGGCACCCGGGACGGGTTCGCCAACTGGGGTACCTCGGTCAACTTGGTAGCGCCCTAGCGCCCAACACCGTCCCCTTGACGGCAGCAGTGCGAGACGAGTGCCGGCGCCGGGCATCCGGCGCCGGCGCCGTCGCGTGAGGCGCGCGCATACGAACGTCCGGCACTCTGCACCCGGCAGATCTCGGGCCACCGCGAGTCCGGGTACGCCACGGCCCCGCGGCGGTGGGGCCCCCGGGGACAGCCCGTGGGCGAGCGCCCCCGAGGTCCCGGCGTCGTCTCGCGGTCGACATCGCCTCTGGGCGCGGTCGGTCAGGCCCGGCTCACCAGCGCGTGAAGCGGATACGGCACCCGGTCCGACTCGAGGGACGCGGCCAGCAGGCGCGCGTACCGGAGCTTGCGGCTGGCACCACTGCCGAGGAAGCGTCGTAGTTGTGCCGCGACGGGCCGACCACGCCACTCTGGCTGGCCCTGCAGGCTGCGGAAGGAGCCGAGATCCCCTTGCGAGTCGACGAGCTCTTCGACTCGGGCCGCGCCGAGCGCGCGGATCAACTCGTCCTCCAGATCGTCGACGCAGACGTAGAAGCCCAGTCGCTCCATATCGGTCCGGGTTCGCGGTGAGCCGATTCCGGCGCTCGTGAGGGAGCGCCGGACGACGTCCTCCTCGCCGGCGTCGCAGAGACCCGCCAGTCGCAGGCCGGCTCCTGCGGGGCCAAACTGCGTCAGGTACCGAGTGAACGCGTGCACCCCACCGGCCGGCACGACGACCACCCGCTCGCCGTCGAGATCGCGGCCGTACCGTGTGGCGAGCGTCTCGAGCGCGATCTGGTCACTGATGCCTTCGACCACGACGACGGTCTCGGCGGCCACCGCCCTCGCCAGGGCCTCGGCCGTCGCCTCGCTCGACGCCGCCGGTCCGTGCAGGTAGCCCTGGAGGAGGCGACTCGCGAGCTCGCGGCGCCGGGTGATGTCGATCGAGCTCACGGGCCGCATGGCGAAGACGGTATCCCTCTGTGGCACCGCTGCCGGAACGATCCGGCCTTCCACCGCTTCTCACCTGTGGGCCGCCCGCTCACCGCTGCGCCAGCCGTCGAGGCACCACCGGGGTCCGGACAGGCCCCTCGGCACAGACACCCCCGGCCGCCGTCGGT
>JAKACF010000366.1 GCA_021821585.1 Actinomycetes bacterium | reverse complement strand
CGGCGGCCGGCGCGGCCGGGGACCTCTCGGACGTAGATCGCGGCTCGCCACATCGCAGCTCCTCTCGTCGGGTCGTGGAAGGAGGAGACCTCGAACCGGCCGCGAACGCAAGGCCCCTCGGTCAGCTGCGGCAGTGCCTTCGCCGTGACGGGCCGCCGCAGGGCTCCGTCGGGCGACCCCTGGCGCCGCCGCCGGTCGATGATAGACGAGCGGGTCGACTGCGCCGCGTCCCGGTGCTGGTCCTCCTCGGGACCGTTGCCGCACCGGCGCCCACACTTCGGTCGTCGCCGAACTTCGGCCCTCGTAGGTTCGCAGATATGAACCCCGAACCCACCCCTGCCCGCCCTTCGGACGGCTTCGCGGCCGAAGCCCGGGCCTTCCTCGACGCCCTGGACGCAACGGACCCGGCAGCGCTGTGCGCGTGCGCGGGATGGACGGCGCACGAGGTCGCGGCGCATCTCGCGGCTGCGGGGATCGAGGTGGCGCTCAACCTCGAGGCCTACGCCGACGGCCGACCGGTGCCTGCGACCCGCGCCTTCGAGCAGCGCGAGGCCCCCTATCGGGGCATGGACGACCGCCGGCTTCGGGCCGAGCTGGTGGGCTCGATCGAGCGGGTGGCCGCGTGCCTCGACGCCGTGCTCGGCGCCGAGCCCGACGCCGTGGTGCCCTGGACGGGCCGCCAGATGGTGGTGGCGAGCTTCGTCACCCACCTGCGCAGCGAGCTCGCCCTGCATCGCTGGGATCTCGTCGGCGACGACGAGACGAGCGAGCGCCTGCTCGCTGAGCCCGAGCTCACCGAGCATGCCGTCGGCGTGCTCGGCAAGGCCCTCCTCGCCCGCTCGTCGTTCGTCGCGCCGGCGGGCTTCTCTGCGGTGCTGGCGGCGCCCGGTGCCCGCGACGTCGCCGTCGTCGTTGACGACGAGGGGCCGCGGCTCGTGGCGAGCGAGGGCGCTGTCGAGCCGGCGATTATCGGGGACCCGGCAGCACGGCTGCTGTTGCTGTGGGGTCGCCGGCCGGGTGACCCTCGGCGCCTCGTCGCCCCCCAAGGTGCCGCGATGCTCGCGGCGGTCCAGGCCCTGCTCGCGGGGTACTGACTTGCAGGCGCGTTGACGCCGAGGCCCGTGGGAGGCGGCATGGGGGTGCTTCAGCTGAAGGCGCCGGGGTCGACCCCGAGCTCGCGCTCGAAGGCGGCCCGCCCGACGTCGGTGACCCGCACCACCCGCCGCTCGCGCCGTAGCACCCACCCGAGCTCGACGGACCGGGCGAGCAGCGCGGCGCCGAGCGCCCCGGCGAGGTGGGGCCGCTGCTCGCTCCAGTCCACGCAGTAGCGGGTGAGCGGGCGGCGACCCGACTCGTCGAGCTGCAGGCCGAGCTCGACGAGTCGTGCCCTTCCCCGGTCGGTGACCACGTAGCGCAGGGATCGTCCCGCGCCAAGGACCGGGTCGGGGTTCCCGGCCGATCCTTCCTCGACCCCGAGCACGTTGCCGGCGACGAGCGCGTCGAGGAGCGCTACCCCGAGGCGCCCCGCGAGGTGGTCATAGCAGGTGCGAGCCCGGCGGATCGCCTCGGCGTGGGTGCCCTGGCGAAGCGAGCGCACCGGCCGGCACGGGGCAAGGCGGGCGAGGGCCTCGACGGCGTCGGCGACCTCGGGACGTGCGAGGCGGAAGTAGCGGTGGCGCCCCGAGGCCTCGACGCTCACGAGCCCGCCGTCGACGAGGCGGGCGAGGTGCGCGGACAGGGTGGAGGGCGCCACCTGGGCCTCGGCGGCGAGGGTGCTCGCGGCGAGTGCCCGGCCGTCCACAAGGGCCGTCAGCACCGCCGCCCGGGCCGGCTCGCCCATGAGCGCGGCGACGGGGGCGATGTCGACGTCGCCGCTTCCCACGCCGTCCCTGGCCACGGCACCCACGCTAGATCGTCGACGCTTCGGCCCAGAGCGAAACGTCAGGCGGCGAGGATCACTGCGTGGACGCCTCCCCGAGCACCGCCAAGGCCACCGACGACGGCCGGGTTGCGGGCCGATCCTCGCCGTGGCCGCTCGTCGCGCTCTGCGTCGGCTACTTCATGGTGATCCTCGACACGATGGTGGTGAACGTGGCGCTGCCCGCGCTCTCCCGGGGCCTGCATGCCACCACGACCGGCCTCGAGTGGGTCGTCGACGCCTACAGCCTCGTGTTCGCCGCCACGCTGCTCTCCGGGGGAGCGCTCGGGGATCGCCGGGGTGCGAAGAGCGTCTTCCAGGTGGGCATGGCAGTGTTCGCCCTGTCGTCGCTCGGCTGCGGGCTCAGCCCGACCACCGTCGCGCTGATCGTCGCCCGTTGTGCCCAGGGGCTCGGCGCGGCGCTGGCGGTGCCGGCCTCGCTCTCGCTGCTGCAGGCTGCCTACCGCGACCAGGCGGCACGGCGCCGAGCGTTCGGGATCTGGGGCGCCGCTGCCGGCGTCGGGGCAGCGGCCGGCCCGGTGGTGGGCGGAGCACTCGTGTCGGGGCTCGGGTGGCGATCGGTGTTCTTCTTGAACGTGCCGATCGGCGCCACCGGTCTCCTGCTCGCCGCCTGGTGCTTGCCCGCTCCGCCCCGGCGTCCGCACGGCGTGGACCCCTTCGGCCAGCTCGCCGCCGTGGCGTCCCTCACCGCGCTCACCGCCGCCCTGATCGAAGCGGGCGCCGCCGGATGGACCGCTCGGGTCGTCGTCGGCGGCTTCGCGGTCTGCGTCCTCGCGGCGGCGGCGTTCGTCGCCGCCGAGCACCGGGCCAGCCGCCCGATGCTGCCGCTGTCGCTGTTCACCTCCTCCACGTTCTCCGCGGCGACGGTCGTCGGCCTGCTCATCAACCTCGGCTTCTACGGCGAGCTGTTCGTCATGAGCCTGTACCTCCAGCAGCTCCGGGGCATGAGCGCGCTCCGAGCTGGGGTCGCCCTCCTGCCCGAGGCGGCGATGGCGGTGATCGGCTCCACGGCCTCGGGGCGGGTCATGGCCCGCAGCAGCCCGCGGCTTCCCATGGTGGCCGGCTTGGTCCTCGGGGG
>JAKACF010000365.1 GCA_021821585.1 Actinomycetes bacterium | reverse complement strand
GAGCCCCTACCTCGTGGCGGTGCACTTCCTCCTCACGATCGTCGTGCTGGCGGATGCCATCGCCATGTACCACCGGGCGGGGATTCCCGACGAGGCGGCGATGCGACCGGTGACCGCGGTCGTCGGGCGGGAGCTGCGCCTGCTCGTCGGCGTGCTGATCGTCGTCCTGTCCACGGTCACCATGGCCGGCACGGTGGTCACCGGGTCCGGGCCTCATGCCGGGAGCCCCGGGACCTCGCGCATACCGATCGAATTCCGGGCGGCGGCCGAGTTCCACAGCTCGATCGCCTGGATGCTGCTCGGGCTCGTTGCCGCCAGCGTCCTCGCCTTCAAGTACGCGAACGCCCCCGACCGCGTCCAGCGAAGGGTGCGCACCCTCTTCGAGCTCGTCGTCGTCCAGGGAGCGCTCGGCTACACCCAGTACTTCCTCCACGACGCCGCCGTCGTCGTCGAGATCCACCTCGCCGGCGTGACGATGCTCTGGATCGTCCTCATCGGGCTCTACCTGAGCCTGCACGAGCACTCAGCACCGACCTCGGCGGAGGCGGCCGCCGAGGCGAGCTCGGCGGTCGTGGCCGCGGGCGACCTGTCCGTGGTGCCGGTCGCCCCGGGCAGACCCGCCCCAGTCGGCTGACATGATGGACGCACGCGCCTCGACCGCCCCCGTGGAGGTGGAGCGGCCCGACATCGACGAATCGGTGCGTCTCGAGCATCCCTGGCTCGTCATCGTCTGGAACGACCCGATCAACCTCATGAACTACGTGACCTATGTCTTCCAGAAGCTCTTCGGCTACTCGCGGGAGAAGGCCCACCGGCTGATGATGGACGTCCACACCAAGGGCCGGGCCGTCGTCTCCTCCGGTCCGAAGGAGCGGGCCGAGCTGGACGTCGCCCGCCTCCACCAGCACGGGTTGTGGGCGACGATGGAACAGAGCGGCTGAGAGATGTTCCGCCGCCGTATCCGCCCGGCCCGCAGCCGGCAGGGCTGCGAGCTGCACCTGCCGCCCGAGGAGCGGCGTCTGCTCGCCTCGCTCCCGAGCCAGCTGCAGGCCGTCCTCGACGCCACCGAGTCGAGCCGTGAGGTTCCCGACAGCCTGAAGCGGCTCTTCCCGCCTGCCTACGTCCGCGACGACGAGGCGCAGGCCTCCTTCCGGGAGGCGACCCACAGCGAGCTCACGGCCTCGCACCAGGCGGCCCTCGCCGTGCTCGCCGACTCGGCGGACGCCGCCAGGCTCGACGAGGAGCAGATGGCCGCGTGGATGACGGCGTTGAACGACCTGCGCCTCGTCCTCGGTACCGTCCTTCAGGTCACCGACGACGGAGTCGCCGGCGACCAGGACCCGCAGAGCTCTGAGCTCGTGATCTACCACTATCTGACCATGCTGCAATCGGAGTTGATCGACGTGATGGAGCGGTGGCTCCCCGAGCCGGTGCCCGGTGCCGACGACCTCGTCCCCGACGACCCCTGGGGCGAGCCCCTGGGCGGGCTCCGCTGGGACGGAACGCCACAGCCGACCTGGCCCCCGCGCCCCGAGCTGTGACCGGCCGGACCACCGGAGCCGGCGGGAACCTCCCCCGGATCCTCACGATCATGGGCTCAGGGGAGACGGCACCGACGATGGTGAAGGTCCATCGCCAGGTCCTCGAGCAGCTCGGTCCTCCGCCGGTGCCGGCGGTGCTCCTCGACACGCCCTTCGGCTTCCAGGAGAACGCCACCGAGCTCGCCCAGCGGGTCGTCCACTACTTCGCCGAGAGCCTCCGGGCTCCGATCGAGGTGGCGAGCGTCAACGCCGCTCGCCTCGAAGGCAGTGCCGGGCCGATCGAGGGTGACGACCCCTTCGCCAGCGAGCGCCTCGTCGAGAAGATCCGCGACGCCCGCTACGTCTTCGCCGGCCCGGGCTCTCCGAGCTACGCGCTGCGCAAGTGGAAGGGGACGGTGGTCCCCTCGCTCCTCCGCGAGACGCTCGAGCACGGCGGAGCGGTCACCTTCTCGTCTGCTGCTGCGCTCACCCTCGGCGTCTGCACAGTGCCGGTCTACGAGGTCTACAAGGTGGGCGAGGATCCCTTCTGGCTCGAGGGCCTGGACGTCCTCGGCGTCACCGGCCTCGAGGCCGCCGTCATCCCGCACTACAACAACGCCGAGGGCGGGACCCACGACACGCGCTTTTGCTACCTCGGCGAGCGACGCCTCTCGCTGCTCGAGCAGGAGCTGCCCGAGGGGTCCTTCGTGCTCGGTGTCGACGAGCACACGGCGCTCGTCCTCGACCTCGACGAGCGGGCCGGCACCGTGGCGGGCAACGGCATGGTGACGGTCCGCGCCGCCGGCCGCTCCCGAACCTGGGCGAGCGGCGAGTCCGTCAGCTTCGACGAGCTGGCCTCGGCGGCCGAGTCGCTGCGGCGCGGCGGGGCGTCGGCAGGCGGTGCCCCTGCACCGGTGGCCGATGGCGGGGCGGCGGTCGACGCGCTCGACGCCGAGCCTGACAGCTCCCTCGCCGGCGCGGCGGGCTACGAGGGGTCTCCACTGCTCACGGTCGTGCGCGACAAGGAGGCCGACTTCGCGAAGGCGCTCGAAGCGAGAGACGTGACGGGCGCCGTCCACGCCGTCCTCGAGCTCGAGGGCGATCTCACCGCCTGGTCACACGACATCCCGGCCGGTGACGCTCTCGACCGGGCGCACGCCAGCCTGCGGTCGCTCATCCTCGCTCTCGGTCGGGCAGGCGAACAAGGGGTGCGAGACCCGCGGGAGGTCGTCGGCCCCTTCGTCGAGGCGCTGCTGGAGCTTCGCCGCCGGGCACGGGCAGATCGTCGCTTCGAGGAGGCCGACGCCGTGCGCGACCGTCTCGTCGAGCTCGGTGTCGAGGTACGCGACTCGCCGGAAGGGACCGAGTGGCTGCTCGTGGGAGAGGCGCCCTGAGGCCGGTCTCGGCCGGCCAGCGGCATCTGCGGTGGAGACTCGCGCTGGTAGCCTCGGTGCCTCTGGCCCCCATCGTCTAGCGGCCCAGGACGCTGCCCTTTCAAGGCG
>JAKACF010000364.1 GCA_021821585.1 Actinomycetes bacterium | reverse complement strand
GCCGCCCTCGAGGAGTGCCGGGAGCGCATGCACAAGGCCGTCGAGCACGCCCGGGCCGACTTCGCCTCGGTGCGCACCGGACGGGCGACGCCCGCCCTCGTCGAGCGGCTGAAGGTCGACTACTACGGCCAGGAGGTCCCGCTCCAGCAGCTCGCCGGCTTCCAGGTCCCCGAGCCGCGCGTGCTCGTGATCACGCCGTACGACAAGGGCTCGATGAAGGCGATCGAGCGGGCGATCAGCTCCTCGGACCTCGGGGTGAACCCCGCCAACGACGGCGCGGTCATCCGCCTCGTCTTCCCCGAGCTCACCCAGGAGCGCCGCAAGGAGTTCGTGAAGGTCGTGCGCCAGCGCGCCGAGGAGGGCAGGGTCGCCGTGCGCAACGTGCGCCGGGCGACCCGCCACGAGCTCGAGGGCCTCGAGAAGGAGGGCGACCTCTCCTCCGACGAGCTCGACCGGGCCGAGAAGGAGCTCGAGAAGCTCACCCACGAGCTGGTCGGCGAGATCGACCGGCTCCTCGCATCAAAGGAGAAGGAGCTTCTCGAGCTCTGACCATGGCAGATCCACACGACCGGAACGAGTCCGAGCGCGACCAGGCTCCCCCCGAGCAGGAAGAGCGGCCCTCCGGCGACGAGGCGGGCAGGGTCCCGGCCGACAGGCGCTTCCCGAGCTCGAACATCGGCCGCCCGCGCATCGCCGGCGTCGAGGCGGGCGTCGCGGCCGGCCTCATGCGCTCGACGGGCGCCGAGGCCCGTGCCCGCCAGGTGCCCCGTCCCGCCCCCCGCCACCTCGCTCAGGGCGAGGAGCTCCTCGGGGACGCCGTGCCCGAGGAGATCATCCAGGGTGTCGAGCTGCCCGACTGGACCGACCCGCCCACCCGCGAGATCCCGAGGGTGCTGCTGCGCGGCAACGAGGCGCCCGAGCCCTCCATCCCCGGCCCGGTCTGGCGCGAGTCCGAGCACGACTTCGAGCAGGACCAGGAGGCCTTCACCGAGATGGTGACGGGGGCCGTCCCGATCCTCGAGCACGCCTCGGCGGAGGACGACCGCTTCGACTTCGGCCCCGGCCTCCCGGCAGAGCCCGAGGAGCGGGATGCCGAGGAGACGGCCCGCCTCGCCTTCGGGCCGCCCCTCCCCGGCGAGCCGCCACCGGCCGGACCTGCGCGAGAGCCCGAGCGCCGGGAGGAAGCCCAGCGGGTACCGCTCGCGTCCTCCGGCCGGGTGCTGTTCGCCCGCCGCCCCGAGCCCCGTGGCGAGGCGCCCGCCTCGCCCTCCCGCCCGAAGAGGGCCGGTCGCAACCCGGTGGTCGCCACCGTGACGGGACTCGCCATCGGTGCCGTCGTCCTCGTCTGCTTCTGGCTCGGCTCGGCCGCCGCCCTCGGCGTCGCCTCCCTCGTGCTGCTGCTGGCTGCCGCCGAGTGCTTCCAGGCGCTGCGCAAGGCCCGCTTCGAGCCGGCCGCCCTCGTCGGGCTGGTGGCCGCGCCGGGCTTCGCCGTGGCCGCCTACCTGAAGGGTCCGGTCGCCCTCCCGCTCGTCGGTGCGCTGGCGTTCGTGGCGACCGTCGGCTGGTACCTCTTCGGCGTGACACGGCGCTCGGTCGTGGTGAACGCCTCGGTGACCGTGCTCGCCATCAGCTGGATCGCGCTGCTCGGCTCCTTCGCCGGGCTCCTGCTCGACCCGGCTGTGTTCCCCTCCGGTCACGGCGTCGCCTACCTGCTCGGCGCCATCGAGGTCACCGTCGCCTACGACGTCGGCGGCTACGCCATCGGGAGCCTGATCGGCCGGCACAAGATGGCCCCGACGGTGAGCCCCAACAAGACCTGGGAGGGGCTCATCGGCGGGAGCCTGTCGGCGATCGTCATCGCGCTCGCCGTCACCTCGCAGATGCATCCCTGGACCCTTCCGAGGGCGGCGGTGCTCGGGGTCGTCGCGGCGGTGCTCGCCCCGATCGGTGACCTCGCCGAGTCGATGATCAAGCGGGACCTCAAGCTGAAGGACATGGGCCGGCTGCTGCCCGCCCACGGCGGCGTCCTCGACCGGGTCGACGCCCTGCTCTTCGTGCTTCCGGCCACCTACTTCCTCGTCCGCCTCTTCCATGGCTGAGCGCGAGGAGGCACCCCGCCGCCTGGCGCTCGCCGGCTCCACGGGCTCGATCGGCACCCAGGCGCTCGACGTCGTGAGGGCGGCGCCGGAGGCCTTCGACGTCGTCGCCCTCGGTGCCGCCTCCTCTGTGGACCTCCTCGCCGCCCAGGTCGAGGAGTTCGGGCCCCGCGTCGTCGCCCTCGCCGACGCGGAGCGCAGGAGCGAGCTCGAGCGACGCCTGCCGGCGGGCACGGAGCTGCGCTGCGGTGCCGGCGCCCTCGCCTCGCTTGCCGTCGAGGCCGACGTCGACGTCGTCCTGAACGCCGTCGTCGGTTTCGCCGGCCTCGACGTCACCGTCGCCACGCTCGAGGCCGGCAAGCGGCTGGCGCTCGCCAACAAGGAGTCGCTCATCGCCGGCGCTCCCGTCGTCCAGCGGGCACGCCGGACGCCGGGAGCCGAGATCCTGCCGGTCGACTCCGAGCACTGCGCCATCCACCAGTGCCTCCGCTCGGCCGGACGCGGGGAGATGGACGAGGTGCGAAAGCTCGTGCTCACCGCCAGCGGCGGCCCCTTCCGCGGCCGGACGGCCGCCGAGCTCGAGGACGTCACCGTGGCCGACGCCCTGGCGCACCCGACCTGGTCGATGGGTCCGAAGATCACCGTCGACTCCTCGACGCTCATGAACAAGGGTCTCGAGGTCCTCGAGGCGAACGAGCTGTTCGGGGTCGGCATCGACCGCATCGAGGTCGTCGTCCACCCCCAGTCGGTCGTCCACTCGATGGTGGAGTTCTCCGACGGCTCCACGATCGCCCAGCTCTCCCGCCCCGACATGCGACTGCCGATCGGCTACTGCCTGTCCTACCCGGACCGCCTGGCTCGCCCGTTCGGGGAGATCGACTGGTCGGAGCTGGCCTCGCTCCACTTCGAGCAGCCCGACCTTGAGAC
>JAKACF010000029.1 GCA_021821585.1 Actinomycetes bacterium | reverse complement strand
CGCCCGCCGAGCCGGTCGCCCGCCGCCGCCCGCCAGGGCCTCTCCCTGCGCGCTCGCCGGCCGGCGCGGTCGCCGAGCTCCTCGAGGCCGCCCGCTCCGGTGCCACCCTCGAGGAGGACGGGCTCGTCACCCTGTTCGCGGCCCGCGGCCACGAGGTGCAGGAGGTGATCGAGACCGCCGACGAGCTTCGAGCCCGCGCGGTGGGTGAGGCCGTGACCTTCGTGGTCAACCGCAACGTCAACTTCACCAACCAGTGCAGCTTCAAGTGCCGCTTCTGCGCCTTCTCCAAGGGACCACGGTCGCTCCACCTGCGCGAAGCGCCCTACCTCCTGCCGCTCGAGGAGATCAGCCGTCGCGTCGCCGAGGCAGACCAGGCCGGGGCGACCGAGGTCTGCCTCCAGGGGGGCATCCCGCCCGGCTTCGGCGGTGAGCGCTACCTCGAGCTGCTCCAGGCGGTCCGGGCCGGCTCGGAGCGCATCCACGTCCACGGGTTCTCCGCCTTCGAGATCTCCGAGGGCGCACGCCGCCTCGGCGAGGACCTCGAGACGTTCCTCCGCCGGCTCCGGGCGTCAGGGCTCGGCAGCATCCCCGGCACGGCTGCCGAGATCCTCGACGACGACGTACGGTCGGTGCTCTGCCCCGACAAGCTCCGTACCGACGAGTGGCTCGAGGTGCACCGCGTCGCCCACCGCGTCGGCCTGCGGTCCACGGTCACCATCATGTTCGGCTCCGTCGAGCACCCGCGGCACTGGGCTCACCACCTCGGCTTGACCCGCCAGCTGCAGGCAGAGACGGGTGGCTTCACCGAGCTCGTCCCGCTGCCCTTCGTCCACATGGCGACGCCACTCTTCCTCGAGGGCCGGGCACGGCGGGGGCCCACCTTCCGCGAGGTCCTCCTCCTGCACGCCGTCGCACGGATCGCCTTCTTCGGCCTCCTCGACAACATCCAGGCGAGCTGGGTGAAGACGGGGCTCGAGGGCCTCCGCCGCCTCCTTCGGGCCGGCTGCAACGACGCCGGCGGGACCCTCATGGACGAGCAGATCGCCGCCGCCGCCGGCGCGGTCACCCATGGCAACCTCACGCCAGGCGAGCTGCGGGCGGCGATCGAACCGCTCGGGCGACCGGTCGTCCAGCGGACCACCCTCTACGAACGGCTCGGTCCGGTCGCGACGGCGCCCTGAGGGCCCCCCGGCTCCTGCGGCCCGTGCGGCTCCCGACGCCCGGAGCGGCCTAGCAGGAGGCGGTGCGCCCACCGCCATCTCGAGCGGCGCTGACGACCACACCCGCATCGACGAGGGCGGCGACCTCGTCGGCTGCGTAGCCGGCGCCCCGAAGGATCGCCTCGCTGTGCTCTCCGAGCGCCGGCACGTGGCGCTCCCTCGACGGATCCCCGAGGGGGAAGCGCAGGAGCGGGAGGGTGCCCACCGGCGAGGACGCCTCGACGAGCATCTGGCGATGGGCGAGCTGCGGATGCGCCAGCACCTCGGCGACGTTCCGCACCTCTCCGTGCGCCAGCCCGGCGGCGCCGAGCCGTTCCAGCCAACGCCCGCTCGGCTCGGCGGCGATCGTCGCCTCGACGAGCGCCTCGAGCTCCTGGCGATGCGCGCGGCGCGCCTCGATCGAGCAGAAGCGCTCGTCGGCGAGCCATTCCGGCCGCTGCGCCACGGCGGTCACGAACCGCTCCCAGTCCCGGGCGTTCGCCACGACGAGGTTCACCCAGCGTCCATCCCCGGCGAGATACGGGCCGTAGGGGCACAGGTACTGGTGGCGCATCCCGGTCCGTGGCGGCTCCACCCCCTCGTGCCAGACGTGGTGCGGGAAATAGCCGAGCCACGGCACGGCGGCGTCGAGCATCGAGAGGTCGAGATAGGCCCCTTCCCCGGTGGCCTCCCGCTGGCGCAGCGCGGCGAGGACGGCGATCGCCGCCGTCGACCCGCCGATGAGGTCGGTGATCGGCAGCCCCACCTTCGCCGGCGACTCCGGCTGGCCGTTCGTGAGCAGGATGCCCGACTCGCCCTGGACGAGGAGGTCGTAGGCCTTGACGTCTCGGTAGGGGCCGTCCTGCCCGTAGCCGGAGAGCGAGCAGTAGACGAGACCGGGATGGGTGGCGCGCAGCTCCTCGTGGCCGAGGCCCAGCCGGTCGGCCACGCCCGGCGCGAAGTTCTCGAGGAACACGTCCGCCTGCGCGGCCAGCCGGCGCACGACCGCCCGACCGGCCTCGATGCCGAGATCGACGCACAGGTCACGCTTGTTGGCGCTCAGCCACACGAAGCCGCTCGAGAGGCCCCCAGCCACGTGGTCCCATCCCCGGACCACGTCCCCGCTGCCCGGTCGCTCGATCTTCACGACCTCGGCCCCGAGCTCGGCGAGGACGAAGGAGCAGAAGGGCATGGCGACCGCCTGCTCGAAGGCGACGACCCGCAGGCCTTCGAGCGTGCCCCACAGGCCCGTCGGGCTAGGTCCCGGCACCGTCGCCCACCGCGGGGAACAGGGCCACCGACGGCGCATGCGCCCGCTTCCAGACCATCACCGAGCGCCGGTAGCGGATGACGAGCGTCCCGTCCTGCTTGTACCCCCGTGTCTCCACCTTCACGATGCCCTGCTCCGGTCGGCTCCGCGACTCCCGCCGCTCCACGACCTCCGACTCCGAGTACAGCGTGTCGCCCGGATAGACCGGGTTCGGCAGGGTGATCTCGTCCCAACCGAGCGCGAACCCGTTCTCGCTCACGTCGGACACGCCCATGCCGGCGACGATCGAGAGGGTCAGCGCGCTGTTCACGAGGCAGCCCCCGAACGAGGTCCGCTCGCCGTAGTCCCGATTGAAGTGGATCTGGTTCGTGTTGTTCGTGAGCAGGGTGAACTGGATGTTGTCTGCCTCGGTCACCGTCCGCCCGTAGCGACAGCGGTAGACGTCGCCGACCTCGAAGTCCTCGAAGAAGCGACCCTCCCAGCCCGTCCTCACCGTTCCCATCTAGGCCCCCTCCCCATGCGCCGGGCCACGCCGTCCGCTCGCCTCGGCGAGCGCCAGGATCCGCTGGGCTCGCATCACGATCGGGCGGTCCACGAGCTGGCCTCCGACGGCCACCGAGGCATCTCCGCGGCGCTCCGCCTCGTCGAAGGCCGCCACGACCCTCTCGGCGTAGGCGATCTCGTCGGGGCGAGGGCTGAAGATGTCGTTGATCACCTGGACCTGGCGAGGGTTGAAGGTGGACTTGCCCGTGAAGCCGAGACGGCGAGCCCTCACGGCGTCGTCGACCATCCCCGGCTCGTCATCGAGATCCGGGAAGACCCCGTCGACGCTCGCGATATGCGCCGCCCCGGCCGCCACGACGATCGTCGAGCGAGCGTGGACGAGCTCCGCCGCCTCGCCCTCCCGGGCGGTCCCGAGCCCGAGATCGAGGGCGAAGTCCTCGGCCCCGAAGATGAGCCCCGCCATGCGCGGCTCGCCCCGCGCGATGTCGGCCGCGGCGAGCAGACCGGCCGCGCTCTCGATCGCGGCGAGGATCTTGACGCTTCCCTCGGGAACCGATCGCTCGGCCTCGAGCCGGACGAGACGGGAGGAGAGCAGCTCGACCTCGGCCGGGCTCTCGCACTTCGGGAGGCAGATCCCGTCGATCCCCGGGTGGACGACCGCTTCGAGGTCGTCACGATGCCAGCTCGTCGCGACAGCGTTGACCCGCACATAGCGCTGCGGGCGGAAGGGCAGCGCCATGCACGCGGCGATCATCTCCCGGGCGGCGGCCTTCTGATCGGGCAGGACTCCGTCCTCGAGATCGAGAAGGACGCAGTCGACGTCGGACACCGCTGCCTTCTCGAGGTAGCGCGCCTTGTTGCCCGGCACGAACATCCAGGACCGAATCGGCCGATCTCGCATGCGGACTCCTTTCCCAGGGCCTCCCGGCCACCGGGGCTAGTAGGACTTCGGCAGGCCGAGGACGTGGCTCGCCAGGAAGGCAAGGACGAGATTGTTGCTCACCGGCGCGATCTCGAGCAGCTTGGTCTCGCGGTACTTGCGCTCGATGTCGTACTCGGCGGCGAACCCGTTGCCGCCGAAGGTCGTCATGGCGGCATTGGAGGCCTGGACCGATGCCTGGGAGGCGAGCAGCTTGGCGGTGTTCGCCTCGGCCCCACAGCTCTCGCCGGCGTCGAAGCGACTCGCCGCGTGGAAGCGCATCAACGAAGCGGCCTCGGTCGCCGCGTAGGCCTGGGCGATCGGGAATTGGACGCCCTGGTTCGCGCCGATCTTGCGGCCGAAGACCTCCCGCTCGTTCGCGTAGGCGGAGGAGCGGTCGAGGAAGAAGCGTGCGTCGCCGATCGCCTCGGAGGCGATGAGGCACCGCTCGGCGTTCCAGCCGTCGATGATGTGGCGGAAGCCCTTGTCCTCCTGTCCGATGAGGTTCTCCACCGGTACGTGGAGGTCGGTCATGAAGACCTCGTAGGTGTGGTGGTTGAACATCATCGGGATGCGCCGGGTCTCGACGGCGCCGCCCGCCGCACGCAGGTCGACGAGGAGCACCGACAGGCCCACCGCCCGCTCCTCCGCCGACGGCGCCGGCGCCGTGCGCGCCAGAAGGAGCATGAGGTCGGACTGCTCGACCCGGGAGATGTAGATCTTCTGCCCGTTCACGACGTAGTGGTCACCGCGTCGCTCCGCCCGCGTGCGGATCTGCGTGCTGTCCGACCCGGCGTCCGGCTCGGTCACCCCGAACGCCTGGAGGCGAAGGCGCCCGGCGGCGATCTCGGGGAGCCACCGCCGCTTCTGCTCGTCGCTGCCGTGCCGCAGGAGGGCGCCCATCGTGTACATCTGGGCGTGACAGGCGTTGGCGTTGGCGCCAGAGCGGTGGATCTCCTCGAGCACGATGCCCGCCTCGACGACGCCGAGGCCGCCGCCGCCGTACTCCTCGGGGATGAGGATGGAGAGCCAGCCCAGCTTGGTCAACGTGTCGACGAACGCGCTCGGGTAGTCGCCCTTCTCCTCCCGCTCCCGCCAGTACTCGCCGGGGAAGTCGCGACAGACGCTGCGCACGGCGTCCCGTATGGCGAGCTGCTCCTCGGTCAGCGAGAAGTCCATCCTCAACGCCCTCCCTTCCGAGCGAGCGGCTCCGCCTGTGCGAGGAACGATTGGATCTCCTCCCATTGACGAGTGTCGTCGGCAGGCACGTACGCCACGTCGCACCGGTCGACGCCGGCAGCTTCGTGGACGGCCAGCTTCGCCGCTAGCCCCGACAGGTCGCTCCCGGCGTACATGGGCACCGCGTCGACCATCTCGTCCGGGATCGACTTCCGTGCCGCCGCGAACCCCTCGGTCCGGTGGAGCTCCTGCACCCGGTCCACGACCTGCGGCCATCCCATCTTTCGCAGCAGGTCGGAGTAGCCCTGCTGGAGGGAGTAGAAGGTGAGCACCTTCTTGAGCGCCCACCTCGCCTGGGCCGGGTCCTCGTGCAGGCAGACCCGGATCTTCGAGACGACCTCCAGCTCGTTCGGGTCCCGGCCGGCCTTGACGGCCGCCTCGCGGAAGCCGGAGACGACCTCCTTGATCATCTCCCCGTCCGCCATGTTGATGACGATCCCGTCCCCGAGACGCCCCGCGAGGCCGACCATCTGGGGACCGAGCCCGGCAACGTAGAGGCGCAGCCGGCCCTCGGGCGGGGTGAAGGCGAGCTTGAAGCCCTTCGAGACCGAGAAGAAGTCACCTTCGATGTCCGGGACGCGCTCGCCGCTGTAGACGGCGCGGACGACCTCCAGGTACTCGCGCATGCGCGCCAGCGGGCGGGAGAACTGCTGCCCGTGCCAGCCGGCGATGATCGGGTTGCCGACGCCCAGGCCGACGATGAGACGGCCGCCGCTCATCTCGTTGAACGTGGCCGCCTGCACCGCGAGGGTCACCGGAGAGCGGCCAAAGAGATGGTAGATCGCCGTGCCCAGCTCGACGGTGGACGTCTGTGCCGCCATCGCCGACAGGAGGACCATCGGGTCGCGGCTGTTCGACTCTCCCTTCCAGATGCAGCCGAAGCCGCGCCGCTCCGCCTCCACCGCGGCGGGCAGGCAGATCTCCGAGGGGATCTGAGCCGCCGAGTTGAACTCCGTGTCGAGGATCACCCCATGGCCTCCTTCGTCGTCAACGCGTGTACCAGCCCTGCGGGTCGAGCTCGGTCCGGATGAGCCGCAGCTCCTCCTCGGTCGGCGCGCTCGTGACCTCCGGCCCTCCCGGTCGGACCTGCACCGCGTAGGGCGTCGCCTCCAGCACCGCCTCGGGATCCTCGCCCGGGTGGACGCTGTGCAGGAAGGTGCCCTCGTCGGTCACCTCGAGCACCGCCCGGTCGCTCACGACCGCCACGGTCCCCTCGCCCGGCAGGCCGAGCTCGCTCCGGCGGCGGCCTCCCACCGCCCGACCCGGGCTCGTCAGGAAGTCCAGGCACGCCCGGAACCGGCGCGGCTCGTGACGGAGCACCACGAGGGTTCGCCCGGCGAGCGAGGCGATGTCGTTGCCTCCTCCCGACCCGTTGATGCGGCGGAGCGATCCGTCCTCGAGGTGGACCTGGGTCGTGTTGATCGACCCATCGGGGTCGACCTGCACGGCGCTCAGGATGCCGAGGCTGACCCTGCCGCCGTGCAGCATCGAGCCCAGCACGTCGAGGACCCCGCCGAAGACCGCGGCGCCCTCCCACATGCGAGGATCCGCGATCCCCATCGACGGACCGGTCGGGTGGGGGTCGAACACCCCGAGCTCGAGCAGCAGCTCGCTCGTCGGGGCATGCGTCCGCTGGGCGAGCAGGGCGGCCACCTGGGGCAGCCCGAGGCCCACGACCGCCAGGTCCCCGTCGCGCACCTGGCCGGCTGCGGCGACCGCCAGCATCTCGAGCGGTGTCCAGGGTTGGCTCGCCTGCGTCATGGGTGCACCGCCCTCGCCTCGAGCATTCCTTCCAGGTAGCGCCGGAACCGCTCGCCACCCTCCTTCGTCGCCTCGACGTGCGCCTCGAGCCAGGCCCGGTCGTAGTCGTAGTGGCCTGGCAGCGCCGTCGGGCTGGCACCACGAGGAACCTCGGTCACGGCGCTCACGACCGTTCCCGGCACGACCACGCGCTCGGGGGGGATCGTGCCCCGGAGCACCACCCGCTCGGTGGTCACGATGACCCGGGCGGCGGCGAGCGCCGTCTCCCGCAACGACCACCTCGGCCCGGCGATCGTCGCGTTGCCCTCCTCGTCGCAGGTGTCGGCGTGGACGATCGCCACGTCGGGTCGGACCGGCGACATGACGAGCACCGGCGACCCGGTGAAGGGGTCGGTCTGCTCGACGATCTCGCCCGCCGCCCGCAAGTTGTCGAGCAGGCTCGAGCCGAGCATCGACCGGGTCGGCACGAACGGCAGCCCGAGGCTCCCCGCCGCGAGGCGGAGCGTCAGCGCGAGGGTCGAGTACTCCTCGATCTGGAGCGTCCCTGTGGCGATCGCCCGGTTGACCGCGTGGACGAGACCGAAGCGGTCGAGGGAGCCGCCCGAGTAGACGAGTCGATCGACGCAGCCCGCCCCGACGAGCAGGTCCGTCTCGAGCCCCACGATCACCTGCGTCAGGCGCAGATGTCGCCGCTTGGCACGCGCGAGCTCGAGGGCGGCAGCCACGGCGTTGCGGGTGATGGCAAAGCCCGTCAGCCCGACGTGGCTGCCGTCCTCGATCGAGGCCATCGCCTCGGAAAGGGACACGACCTTCGACATGTCGCCTCAGTCCAGCCCGAGCAGCTTCGCCGGGTTGTCGCACAGGATGGTCCGGATCGCTTCCGAAGGTACGCCGAAGCCGAGGAGCGCCCGGACGAAGACGCGCATACCGTCGATGGCGTCGAGATGCAGCACCTGGCCGAAGTCGCTCCCGCTGACGCACCGGGCGGCGCCGATGCGCCGGATCACCTCGACCGTCTCCATCGGGTCCGCCACCGGCTGGTACAGCGAGGGGATCATCGGCTGGCAGTAGGTGCCCACGTAGGTGCCCAGGGCGGCGAGCTGCTCCATCTCCTCGATCAGGAGCTTGTTGAGCTCCAGCAGGGGATGGTCGAGGACCGTTCGGACCCCGAGGCTCGCCGCCATCGTGGCGAGCGGCAGCAGCTCCTCGAAGTCCGTGTGGCCGAGCGCCACCGCCACGCCCTTCTCGGCGGCCATCTCGAGGACGGCGCGCATCGCGGGCAGCACGTTGCCGGCGTCGTCGACGAGGCGGACGTACTCGTCCTCGGACGGGTTCATCCCCGCCGAGCGCGCCCAGCCGTACGACTTGAACGTCGGGAGCCAGATGCAGGCGAAGTTCGGGTACTGCAGGCCGACCCGCACCGCCTCCGGGTTGATCCCCAGGTTGAGGCCGAGGCCCCCGTAGACCTCGACCCGGTGCGCTAGCCGACCGTCGAGCACCATCTCGTCGATCTGGCGCTGCACGAGGTAGGCCGCCCCTGCCGTGATGTTCCAGTGGTCCTTGAAGGCGATCGCCCGCATCCTCGCCCGCGAAGCCTCCACGGCGATCTGGAGCATGTCCTGCGAGCGGGGGACGAAGTCCGGGTAGGCGTGGATGTGGTGGTCGATGGCCCCGACGAGCAGCTCGTCCTCGACCCCCGGCCGGATCGCCGTGAGCTCGGGATTGTCCTTCAGCATCTCGTAGAAGTACGAGCGGGAGTTGAGCTCACGCACGCGTTGCACGGTGAGCACGCGCCCGACCAAGTCGGACCCGTTGCCGGGAATGGCCAGACCGTGGTCGTCACACATGACGGCTCCTCTCGTCCCAGGCTGAGCGTTCTGCAATCCGGGAGAGATATCCCGTATTGCGGGACAGTAGGCCGGAGCGGGACGAGCGTCAAGCGCGGACGCCCAGGTTCGTCAGTCGAGCTCCGCCAGGCGATCCGTGACGGCCTGCGCGGCCTGGCGAACGGCCAGCACGACCTGCCCGACGACCTCGTCGGTGAGGCGGAACGACAGCCCGACGACGCTGATCGCGGCGACCACGCGCCCGTCAGGGCGGAACACCGGGGCGGCGATCCCGCGCACCCCTGGATCGACCTCACCTTCGGTGACCGAGAAGCCGTCGGCTCGGATCGTCGCCAGCTTGGCACGGACCGCGTCGGCGTCCGTCGGCGTCCGCTCGGTGAAGCGCTCCAGCGGGGCAGCGGACAGCACCCGTTCGATCTCGTCGCTCGGGGCGAACGCCAGCGCAGCGAGGGCTGAGGCGCCGGCATGGCAGGGCAGCAGGTGACCACGCTCGTAGGAGAGGCGCACCAGATGGCGCCCCGGGACCCGCTCGATGCACGCCACCTGGGACCCGCTCCGCCGCGTCAGCAGCACGTCCTCACCGGTCGCGGCGGCCAGCGCCTGCATGACCGGCAGGGCGGCCTCGGCGACCCCGATCCCCTTGCGGGCGACCCGGGCGAGCCGCAGGACCTGCGGCCCCAACCGGTACCTTCCCGAGCCGTCCTCCTCCTCGAGGAAGCCCGAGGTACGGAGGCTCTGCAGGTACCGATAGGTCGTGCTGCGCGACATCCCCAGTCGAGCGGCCACGTCGCCGGCCGCCAGGGTCGGGTGGTCGTCGTCGAACAGGAGGAGGATCTCGACCGCCCGGTCCGCCGTCGCGTTCCGGCCGGACGTCGAACGGTCATGCTTGGACACGCTTTCCGACATATGGGACATGTTAAGTTGCGCGCCGTTGCGGCCCGCGGCGAACCTGCGGCGCGTACTCGTCGCCCCCACGACCCGTGGGGCCTGCTCGGCGCCCCCCTCAGGCCCGCCAGAGCTGGTCACCGGCGCGGGAGACCACGAGGTTCGGCACCACCGCCCGCGCCGTCAGGTGGGTCAGCGCGACCACGAGCTCGGCGACGTCCTCTGCGGCGAGCATCGACGACCGGTCGATGTGGTCGGTCGCCCAGGCGCCCATGTCGGTGTCGACGAAGCCGGGCGACAGCGCCGTGGCGTTGACGCCGTTCCCCGATTCCTCGACCGAGATCGCCTCGCACAGCGAGATGAGCGCCGCCTTCGTCGCGCCGTAGGGACCGAGCTGCGGCTCGGCCACGACGCCGGACATCGATGCGAGCGCGACCACGCGAGTGCCACGCTCCGGATCCTCGCCCGCTGCCGCCCGGAGGGCCGGCAGGCACACCTGGACGAGGCGGAGCGGCGCCCGCACGTTGACCGCGACCATCCGGTCGAGGCGGCGCAGCGGGAAGTCCGCGACCGGTCCGGCGAGGGCCATCCCGGCATTCAGCACGAGCAGGTGCAGGCGCGGCTGCCGCTCCAGGTGGGCAGCGGCGACCCGCTCGACCCCGTCCTCGCTCGACAGGTCTGCCGTCACCGTGTGCACCCGCGCCCCGGCGGCGGCCAGCTCCTCCCCCAGGGCCGCGAGCGGCCCCTCGTTGCGAGCCGTCAGCGTCAGCTCGAATCCCTCGGCCGCCAACCGGCGGGAGATGGCCGCTCCGATGCCTCGGGACGCCCCCGTGACGAGCGCGCACCGGGCCGTCACGGCGACCCCCCGCCGCGTCGGGCTGCCTGGGCCGGCAGCGCGCCCGTCGGCTCCAGGAAGGAGCCATAGCGCTCGCGCGCGGCGTCGGCCAGCAGCCCGCAGAGGACGGTCGACAGCTGTGCCCTCCCGTAGACGCCCACGTCCCGGTACGCCCCGAGGTGTCGATGCTTGAGCGCCCACATGTGGGCGAGCATCGTGAGGTTCCACCCGACGAGCTCGGCGTCGTGCGCCCGCAGCGCGCCCGTCGCGCTCCCGGCACGGAGCTCGGCCACGAGCAGGCCGGTCGTGGCCACCTCGAGCGCGATGACCCGCTGCAGCGCCTCTCGGCTGAGCGAGTGGCTCTCTCGATACGCGAGGACGGCGGCCGCCCGGCGGCCGTCGACGACGTCGAGATAAGCGAGGAAGCCGGCGGCAAGGCGCTCGACCGGGTCCACCAGGCCGACCATCGCGGCCGGGACCTCGGCCGCATAGGTGTCGAGGACATCCTCCAGGACGGCGAGGAGGATGCTCTCCTTGTTGTCCAGGTACTGGTAGACGGTGCCGACGCTGATGCCGGCCTCGCGCGCCAGCGCGCTCACCGACATGTCGTGGTAGCCCTGCTCCCCCATGAGGCGGGTCGCCGCATCCACGATCTGGCGCCGCCGCCACGACGTGCGAGCTGCCCGGATCGCCTCCGGCCCTACCGTCATCCCGGTCGCGTCGCGCTCCATCGACCTCCCCGCTCTTTTGTTGAACAGCCGCTCATTCCCATCGAACCGCCATCCTACTCCGGTGCCGTCGTACGACCATGACCTTGACGGACAACAGATTCCGGCCTAGCTTCGCTACTGAACGAGTATTCAGTCCACGTGAGTGAGTGTTCATTTTGTCACCGTGGACGCCGGCGTCGGAGGTGGGACGTGCGCATCAGCCTGGAGGGCAGGACGGCGGTGGTGACCGGTGCGGCTTCGGGCATCGGTCGGGCGGTGGCGCTTACCCTCGCCGAGGCCGGCGCCACCGTGGCCGTTGCCGACATCAACCTGGACGCCGCCACCACGGCGGCCGAGCAGGTCGCAGCCCGAGGGGGCAAGGCCGAAGCCTTCTCCGTCGACGTCCGCAGCCGAGCGAGCATCGAGGCCCTGCAGCGTGCGACGGAGCGAGCGCTCGGCCTCGTCGACGTCATCGTCAACGGGGCCGGCTGGAACGCCGGGCAGCCCTTCCTCGAGAACGAGCCGGACTTCATCGAGAACGTCATCGCCCTCAACCTCCTCGGGCCCATCTGGATCTGCCGCTCGTACCTGGCGCCCCTTGTAGCGGAAGGTCGGCCCGGGCGCGTCGTGAACATCTCGAGCGACGCCGGTCGCGTCGGCAGCCTCGGGGAGACCGCCTACGCGAGCGCAAAGGGCGGGGTCATCTCCTTCACCAAGTCCCTGGCGCGCGAGATGGCGCGTCACGCCGTGCACGTCAACTGCGTCGCGCCGGGCCCCACGGAGACGCCGCTCCTGCATGCCCAGCCGCAGAAGATCCAGGACGCCCTGCTCCGGGCCATCCCGCTGCGGCGCTTCGGCCAGCCTGAGGAGATCGCCGACGTCGTCACCTACCTCGCGTCCGAGCGCGCCTCGTACGTGACCGGCCAGGTGATCAGCGTGAGCGGCGGCCTGACGATGGTCGGCTAGGGCGATGGCCGTCTCGGACGCGACGGTCTCGCCCGCAGGCGCGACCCACCGCGACGACGGGCTGCGCCGGGCACGCGTCGAGGAGATCAGGGCGCTCGCCGCCTCCGAGCTGCTCGACGTCGCCGGCACGGGCACCCGAGGCCGAGTCAACCGCCCGCTCCTCCTGGCGATGGCGCGTCACGGCCTCCTCGAGGCGCTCTACCCGGGCGCCGCGACCGGCCGCCCCCAGGGGCAGGCGACGGCCACGGAGCTGTGCTGCCTTCGCGAAGGCCTGGCGAGGGTGTCCACCGAGGCCGAGACGGCGCTCGCGCTGCAGGGGCTCGGGGGCTACCCGATCCTGCAGCACGGTGGCGAGGCGACCGTCCAGCGGTGGATCCCCGCCATCGCCCGCGGCGAGGCCGTGGCCGCCTTCGCCCTGAGCGAGCCGGGCGCCGGCTCCGACGCCGCCGCCCTCTCGCTCCGGGCCGAGCGCGCCGGCGACCGCTGGCGCCTGTTCGGCGAGAAGCTGTGGATCTCGAACGCCCCGGACGCCGACGTCTACACGATCTTCGCCCGGACCACCCCGGGCACTGGTGCCCGGGGCGTGACCGCCTTCGCGCTCCCTGCAGCGCGTTCCGGCCTGCGCGGCGAGCCCCTCGAGCTGCTCTCACCCCATCCCATCGGGCGGCTCGTCCTCGACGGCGTCGAGGTCGGCGAGGCGGACGTCCTCGGAGAGGTCGACCGTGGCTTTCGCGTCGCCATGTCCACCCTCGACCTCTTCCGGCCGAGCGTCGGTGCATTCGCCGTCGGCATGGGCCAGGCGGCCCTGGAAGCGGCCCTCTCGTACACGGCGCAGCGCCACGCCTTCGGGGGTCCCCTTGCGGACCAGGAGGCGGTGGCGCACCTGCTCGCCGACATGGCCACCGAGCTCGAGGCTGCCCGCCTCCTCGTCGTCGCCGCCGCCGCCGCCTACGACGCCGGCGCCGAACGAGCAGAGGTGACACGCCGTTCGGCCATGGCCAAGCTCTTCGCCACCGAGACCGCCCAGCGGGTCGTCGACCGGGCCCTCCAGCTCCACGGCGCTCGCGGCCTCGTGCAAGGACACGTGCTCGAGCACCTCTACCGGGACGTGCGCGCCACCCGCATCTACGAGGGCGCCTCGGAGGTCCAGCGCACGATCATCGCCCGGGGGCTGCGCCCGTGAGGACCGGGGCGGGTCCCGCCCGCCATGGCGGCCCCGCCTCCCCGGCGGCCGTGGCCGCAGCGCCCCACGTCAACCCCATCCGCATGCGCCACACTTCCCCCGAGGAGATCCGCCGATGAGCCCCTTCCGTGGTTCGGTCAGCCCCACGTCCGACTGGCAGCACTTCGACCTGAAGGTTGCCGACCGGATCGCCACGCTCACCTTGAACCGACCGGACAAGCTGAACGCCCTGACGTTCCAGAGCTACGCGGACCTGCGCGACCTGCTGCGCGAGCTCCCCCAACGGGACGACGTCCGGGCGCTGGTCATCCGCGGCGAAGGCAAGGCGTTCTGCTCCGGCGGCGACGTGAACGAGATCATCGGCGAGCTCCTCAAGATGCGCCCGGACGAGCTGCTCGACTTCACACGGATGACCGGGGAGGTGGTGAAGGCCATGCGGGAGTGCCCGGTGCCGATCATCGCCGCCATCCACGGGATCGCCGCCGGAGCCGGCTCGGTGATCGCCCTCGCCTCGGACTTCCGGCTGCTCACGCGCTCGGCCCGGTTCGCCTTCCTGTTCACCAAGGTCGGCCTGGCCGGTGCCGACATGGGCTCGGCCTACCTGCTGCCCCGCATCGTCGGCTTCGGTCGGGCCACGCAGCTGCTGATGCTCGGCGACACGATCGACGCAGCGACCGCCGACCGGTACGGCCTCGTCTCGGAGCTCGTCGCCGACGACGAGCTCGACACCAAGGCCGACGCCCTCGCCCAGCGGCTTGCGACCGGGCCCTCGTTCGCCTACGCCCAGACCAAGGCGCTGCTCTCCCGCGAGCTCGACATGCCCCTCTCGGCGGCCATCGAGCTGGAAGCGATGACCCAGGCCCTGCTCATGAAGAGCGCCGACCACGCGGAGTTCCACGCGGCCTTCAACGCGAAGCGACCGCCCGCGTGGCAGGGCCGCTAGCGACGCCCACCAGCTCGATCGGGCCACCAGGAGGGGAGGAGGCCGTGTCCGCAGACACGCAGGCAGCACGACGACTCGCCGAGGCCGAGGCCGGGCCGCTCGGCACGGCGCTCGGTCCCCGGCGACCGGGCCCGACCGGCGTGCGCACGAGCGCGCACAACGTGACGGCCTGGCTCGAGGATCTGGCTCGCCAGTCCGGCTGGATGGACCGGCGCGCCTACCTGGACGACGGCCGGCCGTGGAGCTACGAGGAGCTCCACGCCGCCATCGCGTCGTCCGCCACCTTGCTCGCCGAACGGGGCGCACGCCCCGAGCGACCGGTGCTCGTGGCGACCCACGACCGGATCGCCTTCGTGCTGGCCTTCCTCGGTGCGGCCCGCCTCGGCGCCGTTCCCGTGCCGGTCAACCCACGACTGACGGCGCACGACTACGCCTTCATGACGGCCGACGCCCGTCCGACCCTCGTCGTCTGCGAGGACGAGCTCGTCCCCCACTTCCCCGGGCTCTCCGTGCTGACCGCGAGCGAGCTCGAGGCGCGGGGCCCCCGGCAGCCGGCCACCCCGGCAGCAGCGCTGCCGGAGAACGCCCTCCTCTACGGCCAGTACACCTCGGGGACGACCGGGACCCCGAAGCTCGTCCTGCACCGGCACTCCGACGTCGCCCACCACGCCGAGGTCATCCGGACGATCCTCGAGCCGACCCCCGACGACGTGTTCTTCTCGGTCTCGCGCGCCTACTTCTCGTACGGGCTCGGCAACAGCGTGCTCTGCGTGCTCTCGACCGGCGTCGGCGCCGTCCTGCAACGGGCGCTGCCGACCGTCGCGGCGGTCTCCGAGCTCATGGCGCGTGCGCGCCCGACCGTGCTCTTCGCGGTCCCGACCTTCTACGCCGTCCTCGTCACCGAGGGAGAAGCCTCGCCGTTCCGGTCGCTGCGCGCCTGCCTCTCCGCCGGAGAGGCCCTGGCGCCGGCGATCCAGGAGCACGCGGCCGACTTCCTCGGCGCGACCATCCTGAACGGGCTCGGCTCGACCGAGGTGGGGCACCTGTTCGTCGCCAACACCCTCCGCGACTGCACCCCGGGCACCTTCGGGCGCGCCATGCCGGGCTACACGCTCGGCGTGCGCGACGAGCGTCGCGAGCTCGTCGAGCCCGGCGAGATGGGCACCTTGTGGGTCCAAGGACCGACCCTCATGGTCGGCTACCACAACCGGCCGGAGGAGAGCGAACGGATCCTCTCCGGCGACTGGCTCTGCACGGGCGACCGGGTCATCGTGGACGGCGACGGCCTCGTGCACCACCATGGCCGGAGCGACGACCTCGAGATGGTCGGGGGCATCTCGGTGGCCCCGATGGAGATCGAGGCCGTCCTCGCCGGGCATCCGGCGGTCGAGGACGTCGCCGTCGTCGCCCTGCCGGACGGGATCGGCGCCTCGCGCCTTCGTGCCTTCGCCGTGCTCGCACCGGGCCAGGCGCCCTCCGAGGACCTCGAACGGTCCTTGCTGCAGCTCGTGCGGGACCACCTGGTGGCCTATATGGTGCCGCGCAGTGTCACGTTCGTCGCCGCCCTCCCCCGCACCCCCTCGGGGAAGCTGCAGCGGCACGTCCTCCGCCGGGGCTGGCCGCAACCAGGCTCCCCGTCCCCGGCCGGAGCCGACGGGCAACCATAGGGCGCTCCGGCGCACGAGCAGGAGGGAGCGACCATGACCGAGGACGCCGTGCTGCGTGAGCGGCGAGGCAACGTCGAGATCCTCACGATCAACCGCCCCGAGCAACGCAATGCCATCAACGTCGCCGTCTCGCAAGGGATCGCCCGGGCCCTCGACGAGCTCGCCGAGGACGCCGGGGTCGCCGTCGTCGTCGTGACCGGCGCCGGCGACCGGGCCTTCTGCGCCGGCATGGACCTGAAGGCGTTCACCGACGGCGCGATGCCCGCCATCTCCGCCGTCTCCGGCGGGTTCG
>JAKACF010000363.1 GCA_021821585.1 Actinomycetes bacterium | reverse complement strand
GAGGGCCGACGAGGCGGGCTGAGGCGCCTTGAGGGGCCCGGGCGCAGGCCGGGAAGGCCTGCCCAGGCCGTTTGGCCCACCTCCAAGGCGTATGGCTATTGTCGTCGGCGTGAGCCCCCGAAGCCTGACCGGACGCCTCGCTTCGCCCACGCGGCGGGCGCGCGCGAAGGCACTCGGTCGTCGCGGGCCGATCGCCGCCCTCGTCGGGCTCGCCCTCGCCGCCGGCGGGTGCACCTACCCGACCTTCGGCGCCTCGCACGGGGCGGACGTCCAGGGCCAGGACATCGGCAAGCTCTACTCGGGGATGTTCATCGCCGGCCTCATCGTCGCCGTCATCGTCTGGGGCCTCATCGGCTGGGCGATCTTCCGCTACCGCCGCAGGAAGCACGACAACGCGATCCCGAGGCAGTTCCAAGAGCACATCCCGCTCGAGATCACCTACACGATCATCCCGCTCGTGATCGTGATCATCATCTTCGCCTTCACGGTCGTCACCGAGAACAACGTGGACGCCGTGAGCAAGCGGCCGACGGCGACGGTCGACGTCACGGCCTACCAGTGGGGATGGATCTTCGCCTACCAGGACGCGAACGGGGTGACGCTGCGCACCCAGGGCGCCGTCCGCTCCTTCCCGGCCGCCAAGGGCTACACCGCCGACGTCTACCCCCAGCTCGTCCTGCCCGAGGGCCGCCCCACCAAGATCGTGCTGCGCTCGGCCGACGTCGTCCACCAGTTCTACGTCCACGCCTTCAACTTCGGACGCTTCGCCCAGCCGGGCGTGACGAACGTCTTCGAGTTCACACCGGTCCAGACCGGTGTCTTCCCGGCGCAGTGCTCTGAGTACTGTGGGCTCTACCACTCCGAGATGCTCTTCAGCGTCCGGGTCGTGCCCTATCCGCAGTACGAGAGCTGGTTGAGATACCAGGAGCAGCACTTGAACCAGATCCCGAAGCACTACCCGCTCACCCAGCGATGACCACCCTCGTCACCCGCCCCGAGGCCGTCATCGAGCCTCCCGAGGAGGAGCACGGCCCGAGCGGCTTGGTCAAGTGGATCACCTCCACCGACCACAAGGTGATCGGCCGCAGCTACACCATCACGGCCTTCTTGTTCTTCCTCGTGGCCGGGAGCATGGCGATCATCATCCGGACCCAGCTCGCCTCGCCGGACAACACGATCGTGAGCCAGCACGTCTACAACGAGCTGTTCACGATGCACGGCAGCGTCATGCTCTACCTGTTCGCCGGGCCCTTCGCCTTCGGCGGCCTCGCCAACTTCATCGTGCCGCTCCAGATCGGCGCCCCGGACATGGCCTTCCCGCGGCTGAACGCCCTCTCGTACTGGCTGTACCTCTCCGGCGGCCTCATCATGCTGCTCGGCTTCGTGACCACGAGCGGGGCGGCGGACTTCGGCTGGGTCGCCTACGCGCCCCTCTCGAACTCGATCAACACGCCGGGCGCCGGCCCGGACATGTGGATCATCGCCCTCGTCCTCACCGGCTTCTCGGCGATCTTCACGGGCGTCAACATCTGCGCCACCGTCTTCTACCTACGGGCCCCCGGCCTCACCATGTTCCGGATGTCGATCTTCACCTGGAACATGCTCGTGACGGCGATCCTCATCCTGATCGCCTTCCCCGTCCTCACCGCCGCCCTCGTCATGCTGTGGTGCGACCGCCATCTCGGGAGCCACATCTACACCGTCGCCGGCGGCGGCGTCCCCGTGCTGTGGCAGAACCTCTTCTGGTTCTTCGGCCACCCGGAGGTCTACATCCTCGCCCTGCCCTACTTCGGGGCCGTCACCGACGTCCTCGCCGTCTTCTCCCGCAAGCCGGTGTTCGGCTACAAGGGCATGATCTTCGCCACGATCACCATCGCGGCGCTGTCGACGAGCGTCTGGGCGCACCACATGTTCACGACGGGAACGGTGCTGCTGCCCTTCTTCAGCATCATGTCCTACCTGATCGCCGTCCCGACGGGGATCAAGTTCTTCAACTGGATCGGGACGATGTGGCGGGGGTCGATCACCTTCAACACCCCGATGCTCTTCGCCGTCGGCTTCCTCGTCGTCTTCCTCTTCGGCGGCGTCACCGGCATCTTCCTCGCCTCCCCGCCGGTCGACTTCGCCATGCACGACACCTACTTCGTCGTCGCACACTTCCACGAGGTGCTCTTCGGCACGGTCGTCTTCGGCGGCTTCTCGGCGCTCACCTACTGGTATCCGAAGTACACGGGCCGGATGCTGAACGACTTCCTCGGCAAGATCAGCTTCTGGCTCATGTTCATCGGCTTCTGGGTGACCTTCATGCCGCAGTACCTCCTCGGCGAGGAGGGGATGCCGCGCCGCATCGCCGAGTACCTGCCCAACATGGGCTGGACGACCCTCAACCGGGTCTCGACGGCCGGCGCCTACATGCTCTTCCTCTCGGTCGCCGTCATGCTCGTGAACTTCGTCGAGGCGTGGCGCCGCCCGGTGCCGGCGGGCGACAACCCCTGGGACGCCCACACGCTCGAGTGGGCGACCTCGTCGCCGCCGCCGCACCACAACTTCTACTGGATCCCGCCGATCCGCTCCGAGCGGCCGGTGTGGGACCACAACCACCCCGAGCACACCGTCGTGCACGAGCACGTCCCCCACACCGGGGGCGACGAGGTGGCGGGCGCCCGGCCGACGGCACGCCCGGACTCCCGCGCCCAGTTCGGCTCCGCCGCCACGGCGCGGGGCTCGGTCAACCCGGAGGGCCCGAGCCACGAGCCCGGTGGCGCCGACGGCTCAGGTGACGACGAGAAGGGGACACCGTGAAGGCAGAGGGACTGGTCCTGCTCGTCATCGGCGCCTTCTTCGCCGTCGTCGCCCTCGTCTACTGGTTCTGGAGCGGCGAGACGAGCGGGACCGCCATGCTGACGGGCGCCTTCCTCCTCGGCCTGCTCCCGGGCAGCTACTACTTCTGGTGGTCCCGGCGGATGCGTCCGCGGCCGGAGGACGATCCGCACGCCGAGAGGGAGGAGGGCGCCGGCGTCGTCGGGGCCTTCCCGAGCTC
>JAKACF010000362.1 GCA_021821585.1 Actinomycetes bacterium | reverse complement strand
GGTCATCGCCCGCTTGTCCTCGAGGTAGCCGAGCCCGGCCGGCTTGGCGACGACGCCGTCGAGGCCGGCGCCCTCGAAGTGGGAGAACCACTCCCGCGCCACCTCGACCGAGCGGGTCGCCGGGGTGACGTAGACCGGCGCCCCGGCCGGGCCGAGCGCCTCGAGAAGGAGGCGCCGGCGCTCCTCGAAGGGGCGCTGGCGGAGGTCCTCGTCGCCGAGGGCGAGGAGGTCGAAGGCGACGAGGGAGGCGGGCGTCTCGGCCGCCAGGCGGGCGACGCGGGACTCGGCCGGGTGGATGCGCTGCAGGAGGGCGTCGAAGTCGAGGCCGCCCGCCCCGGCGATCACGATCTCGCCGTCGACGACGCACCGCTCGGGGAGGCGCGCCAGGCACTCGGCGACGAGCTCGGGGAAGTAGCGGGTGAGGGGCCGCTCGTTGCGGCTGCCGAGCTCGACCTCGGCGCCGTCGCGGAAGACGATGCAGCGGAAGCCGTCCCACTTCGGCTCGTAGAAGAAGTCCCCCTCGGGGAGGCTGTGGGCGGCCTTCGCCAGCATCGGGGCGACGGGAGGGTTGACCGGCAGTCGCATCTCAGTCGTGGCGCGCGAGGAAGTCCGAGACGGCCCCGAGGTAGGCCTCCGGCTGCTCCCACATCGACAGGTGGGAGGCCCCCTCGAGCACGACCTGCTCGGCCCGGGCCAGCCCGGCGACGAGCTCGGCCTGCAGGGACGGGGTCGCCTCGTCGTGGCGACCGGACAGGACGAGGGTCGGGACGCCGATCGCCGGGAGGCGCCCGAGGGACTCCCAGTGGCGGAACGAGCCGACGACGTGGAACTCCGAGGGGCCGTTCGTCGTGTGGTAGACGGTCGGGTCCTCCTCGATGGCGCCGAAGGAGGCCCTCACCGGCTCCGGCCAGGGCTCGGGCAGCCGGCAGACGTGCCGGCCGTAGAAGACCGCACACGCCCGCGCGTACTCGGGGTCGTCGGTCGTGCCGGCCGCCTCGTGGCGCCGCAGCGTCGCCTCCACGTCGGGCGGCAGCTCGCCCCTCAGACGGTTGCACTCGGCGACGAAGTGGGGGAAGGAGGCGGCCGTGTTGGAGAGCACGAGCGACGACAGCCCCGGCGGGGAGGTGAGGGCGTGCTCCTGGGCGAGGAAGCCGCCCCAGCTCTGGCCGAGGACGTGGTAGCGCTGCGAGATGCCGAGGTGGGCGACGAGCCCGGCGAGCTCGGCGACGAAGAGCTGGACGGTGTAGAACTCCGCCCCCCGGTCGGGGAAGTGGCTCGAGCGCCCGTTGCCGACCTGGTCGTAGAACACGACCGCCCGCCCCGACTCGGCGAGGGCCGCCAGCGGCAGGAGGTAGTCGTGGGTCGCCCCCGGGCCGCCGTGCAGGACGACGAGCGGCGCCGGGCCGCCCCCTCCGCCCGGGTCGAGCTCGCCCACGACCCCGTACCAGGTCCGAAAGCCCCCGAGGTCGACCAGGCCCTCGCGCGTGTAGCCCGCCATGGGGACCCTTTCTACCTCTCCGGCTCCCGGTGGACGAGGTGCACCCGCGCCTGAGCGCGGGGGCGGACGACGATCCGGTCGACGTCGACATGCGGGGGCCGGGTGACGGCGAAGAGGATGCACTCGGCGACGTCGTGGGCGCCGAGGGGGACGAGGCCGTCGTAGACGGCGCTCGCCCGCTCGGCGTCGCCGTCGAAGCGGACGAGCGAGAACTCGGTCTCGACCATGCCGGGGTCGACCTCGCACACCCTCAAGGGGCGCCCGAGCATCTCCATGCGCAGCACGTCGGTGACCGCCCGCAGGGCGTGCTTGGCGGCGTTGTAGCCGGCGCCGCCGGCGTACGGCTCGAAGCCGGCGACCGAGCCGACGTTCACGACGACCCCGTCGCCCGAGGCGAGCAGCTTGTCGAGGAGCCCCTTGGTCGTCCGCAGCGTCCCGAGGACGTTCGACTGGTACATGGCGAGCCAGCGGGCCTCGTCGGCCGACTCGATCCGGTCGGTCCCGAGGGCCCCGCCGGCGTTGTTGACGAGGACGTCGCAGCGCTCGATCCCCTCACAGAAGCGGGCGACCGAGTCGGGGTCGCTCACATCGAGGTGTGCGGCCCGCGACAGGGGGCCGAGCTCGCCGGCGAGGCGCGCGAGCCGCTCGGTCCGCCGGGCGCCGAGCACCGTGGCGTAGCCGTGCGCCGCCAGCAGCCGGGCGGTCGCCTCGCCGATGCCGCTCGAGGCGCCCGTCACGACGGCCACCTTCCCGTTCGTCTCCTCTCCTCCCGGGCTGGTCATGGGGCGACGATAGCCAGGCGGCCCGTCGCCCGGTCCGGGCCCCCGGGGCGGGGGCGCTCAGCCCCTCGCCAGGCTGAGCGCCCCGTCGACGACGAGCTGGACGGCGATGGCGGTGAGCAGGAAGCCGAAGATGCGGGTGAGGAAGTGCAGGGCGGCGGCCGAGATCCACTTCGAGAGCTGGTCGGCGAGGAGGAAGATGGCGGCGATGACGACCACGGTGGCGAGGATCCCGAGGTAGACCCCGACGCGCTCGCCGGCGCCGGGGTGCTGGCGGACGAGGACCATCACCGTGGCGATGGCGCCCGGCCCGGCGAGGAGGGGAGTGGCGAGGGGGACGAGGGCGATCCCCTTCTGGTCCTCGGGGGGAGCGGCCTGCCCCTGCAGCATCTCGAGGGCGACGAGGACGAGAAGGAGCCCGCCGGCGATCGACAGGCTCGCCAGCGAGACCTGCAGGTAGGAGAGGACCGCCTGGCCGAACAGGGCGAAGACGAGCACGACGGCCATGGCCGCCAGCGAGGCCACGAGCGCGGAGCGGCGGGCGTCGCTGCGGCTCTGGGCCGAGGTGAGCGAGAGGAAGACCGGGGCAGTGCCGATCGGGTCCATGACGACGAACAGCGTCACGAAGGTCTCGCCGAAGGTGGCCAGGCTCACGCACAGTGTCTAACCGGCCCGCCCCGACAAGGCGCGGACCCCGCTAGTCGACCGAACCGAGCGCCTTGGCGTAGGCGAGCTGCAGCAGGTCCGAGCCCGCCGTCAGGCAGAAGACG
>JAKACF010000361.1 GCA_021821585.1 Actinomycetes bacterium | reverse complement strand
GGGGGCCGAGGCGGGCCCGGCGAGGTCGACGACGAGCCTGCCGCCGGGATTGGCGACGGGGACCCGGTCCCCGACGAGGCCGGCCGCACGGGCGGCGGCCGCCGCCGCGCAGCTCCCGCTCCCGCATGCCTCGGTGGCGCCGGCGCCGCGCTCCCAGACGACGAGCTCGAGGCCCCCCTCGCCGTCCGGCGCCACGACCTCGACGTTCTGTCCGCCAGGGCGCGCCCTCTCGAGCTCGGGGCCGACGATCGAGATGTCGACGCCCTCGAGCGAGGGGCCGACGAGGACGAGGTGGGGGTTCCCGACCTCTGCCGCGCATGCCTCGAAGCGCTCCCCGAGCATGGGAGCCGGGCGCTTCGCCGGCCCCAGG
The DNA here is from genome assembly GCA_021821585.1 of Actinomycetes bacterium. GTDB lineage: Bacteria > Actinomycetota > Acidimicrobiia > Acidimicrobiales > Bog-793 > JAKACF01. The sequence continues at coordinate 2,679 of JAKACF010000361.1, read as the reverse complement.
GTGACGGTCCCCATCGAGACGGTGACGTCGGCGCCCCCGAACTCGGGACGCGGGCCGACGGCGGCGGTGACCGCCCCGCCGTCGGTCTCGATCACCACCTGGCGGCTCGCCACGGTGCCCGAGTCGACGAGGGCGAGGGCGAGGCACCTGAGCCCGTTGCCGCTCGTCTCGGCACGCCCGCCGTCGGCGTTGTAGAGCTCCATCACGCCCGCTCCCCCCCTCGAGGGCGGGCGGACGACGATGACCCCGTCGGCGCCGACGCCGCGGTGCCGGTCGCAGAGGGCGGCGGCGACCGCCGGCGCGAGCGAGCCGTCGAGCACGTGGGGATCGAGCGCGATCAGGAAGTCGTTGCCGAGGGCCTCGTACTTGAGCAGCGAGAGGGTGGTCACCGGGCGCCAGTCTCCCACCGGCGGAGCACGCGGCCGAGCAGGTCGTCGTCGTCTGCCTCGAACCAGGTGATGCGCGGGTCGCGGCGGAACCAGGACTCCTGGCGGCGGGCGAAGCTCCGCAGGCGCCGCCCGATCTCCCCGGTCGCCTCCTCGAGCGTCGTCTCGCCGCCGAGGACCTCGGCGAGCTCCTTGTAGCCGATCGCCTGGGCGGCCGTCCGCGAGAGGCCGCCGGGAAGGTCGACGAGGCGGCGCACCTCGTCGAGGAAGCCCTCGGCCATCTGCTCCTCGAGCCGCCGCCCGAGGCGCTCGTCGAGCCGTGCCCGGTCGAGACGCAGGCCGACGAGCACGGTGTCGACCGATCGGTACTGCCCGAGGCCCGGACCGAACTCCGAGAACCTCCGGCCGCTCCCCTCGGTCACCTCGAGGGCGCGCAGCACCCGCCGGACGTTGAGCGGCTCCATCCTCCCCGCTGCGACCGGGTCGAGCTCGACGAGGCGGGCGTGCAGCCCGACGGCGGCCGTCGGCCCCCCGGCCGCCAGCTCTGCCTCGAGGCGGCCGAGGACCTCCGGATAGCGGCCCGGCAGGTCGAGGCCGTCGACCACGGCGCGGTGGTAGAGCCCGGTCCCGCCGACGAAGAGCGCCGGTCGGCCATCGGCGTGCAGGCGGGCGACCTCCTCCCGTGCGGCTGCCTGGAACCGGGCGACCGAGAACTCCTCGCTCGCGTCGGCGAGGTCGACGAGGGCCCACCGGTGCCGGCTGGCGGGGTCGCCCGGCCGGGTCGGCTTGGCCGTGCCGACGTCCATGCCCCGGTAGACGGCGAGGGCGTCGACCGAGACGAGGCCGGCCTCTACGACGACGTCGGCGATCCGGGCGGCGAGCGCCGTCTTGCCCGTCGCGCTCGGTCCGACGATGGCGAGGTCGGGACGCCGACGTCCCGGCCCGGGGGGCCGGTCGTTCAGGGCAGCTCCACTCCGGCGGGCTCCGGGGAGGACGGACGTTGCGTCTTCGCCGTCTTGTGGCGCGGCCGGGAGCGCCCGACGAGCCGCGTCTTGGTCTTCGTGAGGCGATGGACGACCTTGTCGACGGCCGCCTCGAGCGCAGCCGCCGGACGGCTTCCCGCCGCCACGGCCCGGACGACCCTCCCCTTGCCCTCGAGGGTCACCTCGCAGCTCACGGGGTCGCCGAGGTGTCCCTTCTTCCCGTCGGAGAAGAGCACCTCGGCGCGCTCCATCCCCCGTAGGTACTTCTCGAGGTGCTCGACCTTGGCGGCGGCGTGCTCGCGCACGTCGCTCGGCAGCTCGACATGGCGGCCGTGGACGGCGATCTCCATCGGCTCCTCCTCACGTTCGTGGCCGCCGGGGCCGGCGGCTCGAGACGGTGATGGGTGCGTCCGGCTGACCTGGTCTTTGGCCCCACACTCGCCTGCTGAGGAGATCCCGGCCCTCTCCCGGGCGACCGGACGCCGGCAGGCGGGCGGTCCAGCCAGGAGAGCAACGGCACGGTTCGCCCCTTCTCCGCCTGACGCCGACAGCCGGCGCCCCGACGGGCAGGACTTACCTCTAAGTCGCACCATGCTCAGCGACCACGAGTCGCCTTACGTGGGTCGTTTTGCCTGCGACTGGCATCGACTCGCAACCACAGACCCGCACGCACTCATCCGTACCGAGTCTACTGAGCACTCCCGGGGAACGCTGCGCGTCGCCGGCTAGGCGTCGAGGTCGAGGTCGAAGCTCTCGAGATACCGGCGCTGGAGCTCGGAGGGCTCATCGATTCGGACGCCCATGGCGCCGAGCGCCAGCCGGGCGATCTCGGCGTCGATCGCCTCGGGCAGCGCGTGCAGGGCGGGCGGGAGGTCCGAGGCGTGACGGATCAGCCACTCGCAGGCGAGCGCCTGGACGGAGAAGGAGAGGTCCATCACCTGGGGCGGGTGGCCGTCTGCGAGGGCCAGGTTGACGAGCCGGCCCTCGGCGAGCAGCAGCAGGCGCCGGTCCGGGAGGCCGAGGACGTACTCGTCCACCATCGGGCGGATCCTGCGGTGCGCGCGGGCGACGTGGCGGAGTCCGGCGACGTCGATCTCGACGTCGAACTGGCCGGCGTTGGCCAGGATGGCGCCGTCGCGCATCTGCTCGAAGTGGCCGGCGGTGAGCACGTCGCGGTTCCCCGTGGCGGTCACGAAGATGTCGCCGAGGGGCGCGGCGCGCTCCATCGAGACGACCGGGAAGCCGTCCATGACGGCCTCGAGGGCCTTCAGGGGGTCGATCTCGGTGACGAGGACGACCGAGCCGAGCCC
>JAKACF010000360.1 GCA_021821585.1 Actinomycetes bacterium | reverse complement strand
GTCTTCAGCTTCGTCGCCTCCCGGGTCGGCACCTACCGGATCGCCTGTCTCGTCTCGGGCCACGAGGCCGACGGCATGTGGGACTGGTTCCAGGTGACCTCCGGCGGGGTCCCTTCGGTCCGTCACTGAGCGAACGCGCGAACGAGCCGGCGAGGGAGACTCCCTCGCCGGCTCGTTCGTGGCCTCGCCCCGTGGGTGGCCCGAAGCCGGTCGCCACCGGTTCTAGCGGTCCCGGTGGTCCGCCTCGTGGTCGGACGTGCGGTCACGACTCTTGCTCTCGCGGTCCCTGTCACGGTCACTCGAGAACGAGCCAAGCTGCTTTGCCACTTCGTCACCTCCTCTCGCTCGTGTCGTGACGTCGGACGTCGGATCTGGCGGCTCAGCTCAGCTGTCGCGGCGGTCGGCCTCGCGCTCGGACCCGCGGTCACGGCTCTTCTCGCCGTCCTTGTCCCGCTCCCTCGAGAAGGAGCCAAGGTGCTTGGACATCTGATCACCTCCTCTCACCGTTCAGGCTTGCAAGGTCTATGGAAACCGAGCCCGGTGGAGGCACGGTCGAGGTGGTGTGGAGACGAGATGGAGAATCCCCTCGAGCCTCGCCGAACCGCCCCCCTTCGAGCACGAGCACCCGGTCGGCCAGGCGGCACAGGTGCTCGTCGTGGGTCGCGAGCAGCACGGTCCGGCCCGAGCAGGCTGCCGCGATCGACTCGCTCACGAGGCGACGGGAGGCGGCGTCGAGGCCGGCGGTCGGCTCGTCGAGCAGGAGGACCGGCGTGTCGACGAGCAGCGCCCGGGCGAGCGCGACCCGCTTGCGCTGGCCGCCGGAGAGGCGGACGCCGCCCTCGCCCACCTCGGTGCTCCACCCGGCCGGCAGCCGCTCGGCGAACTCGTCGACGTGCGCCATCCGACCGGCGGCGCGGACGGCGGCCTCCGTCGCCTCGGGAGCACCGAAGGCGATGTTCTCCTCGATCGTCCCGGCGACGAGCCAGGCGTCCTGGGGGACGAGCGAGACGCTGGAGTGCAGCTCGTCGAGGGAGAACGACCGCAGGTCACGACCGTCGAGCTCGAGGCGACCGTCGAGGGGGTCGTGCAGGCGGACGAGGAGGCTGAGCAGCGTCGACTTGCCGCCTCCCGAGGGGCCGAGCAGGCAGACGGTCTCTCCGGAGGCGACCTCGAAGGAGAGACCGCCGAGGACCTGTTGCGACCCGTCGTAGGCGAAGCGGACACCGGTCGCCCTGATCGCCGGGGCCCCGCTCGGCGCGCCGGCGCGGCCGCGCCGCTCCGCCGACATGGGGGCCGTGCCGACCGCCGCCCCACTCGGTTCCTGGCGGAGGATCTCGTCCAGTCGCTCCGAGCTCACCGCTCCCCGTCCGAGCGTCGAGGCCACGTCCGACAGGGAGCGCACGGGCGACTCCAGGCTGGCGAGGTAGGCCAGGAACACGAGCAGCTCGCCGAGGCTCAGATGGTGGGCGACCACCTGGACGGTCCCGAGCACGAGCACGACGGCGAGATCGAGGGCGAGCAGCAGGTCCGCCCCCGGCGCCAGCCGCGCGCTCACGGCCGTCGCGTCCAGCGAGGCCGCGGCCAGCTCCCGGCTGAGGCGTCCGAAGCGTTCGGTCGCCTGCTCCTCCTGCCCGAAGGCCCGGACGAGGCGCACGTTGCGGACGAGCTCGGTCGCGTGGCCGGCGAGGTCACCCGATCGGGCACGCGAGCGTCGCTGGGCGGAGGTGACCGCCCTGCGCCGGACCGCCGCCAGGAGGACGAGCGCCGGAGCGAGGGCCAGGACCACGAGTGCGAGCACGGGGCTGATCAGCACCATGAGCACCGTCATCCCGACCACGGCCAAGAGCCGGGGAAGGAGCACCTCGGCGCGGGCGAGGAGGGAGTCCTGCACCCTCGAGACGTCGGTCGTGAGGCGGCTCACGAGATCGCCCGAGCGGCTCTCGTCGTGGAAACCGATCGGGGCGCCGATCAGCCTGCGGACCAGCCCGAGGCGCAGTCCCGTACCGATGCTCTCCGAGACGGTCGCCGAGACGAGGGTGGCGGCGTACCCGACGACGGCGAGCGTGCCGACGAGGACGACGCCGAAGAGGGCCGCGACGAAGGCGATTCCGGTCCGGCTGAGCCCGGCGAGCGGAGAGAGGTAGCCGGGCAACGGGCCGTGACCGATGGCGTGATCGACGACGACCTGCAGGGGCCACGGCGACAAGAGTGCGAGCGCCGACTCGGCGACCGTGAGCGTGACGAGGGTGCGAAGTGGGCGGCGGTGCCGCCGCACGCTCGCCGAGACATCGACCTCGGGGGCGTTGTCCGGGCCGGGGCGTGCGAGCGAGCTGCGCATCATCCTCACCTGACGGAGGCTGTAGGCGACGAGGCCGGCGAGGACGAGTCCGGCCGCGGCGAGCAGGACGAGCATGCGTGCCACGCCGACACTGAAGCGGCGAGATGCCGAGGACCCGTCGAGGACGCGTGGAGATCGTGTGGAGATCGGGCTCAGTCGGCAGGTGCGGCGGGGAGGACCACCTCGAAGGTGGTTCCCCTTCCCGGGGCGCTCTCGAGGGCCACCCGTCCGCCGTGGGCCGACACGATGGCGGCGACGACCGCAAGGCCGACTCCACTTCCCGGAGTGCCGGCCGCCCCCTGGCCCCGGTAGAAGCGCTCGAAGACCCTCGGTTGCTCCTCGGCCGGGATCCCAGGCCCCTCGTCACTGACGGCGAGACGGACCTCGCCGTCCCGCCTCGAGACCGCGAGCTCCACCGTGGCCTTCCTCGGGCTGAACTTGACGGCGTTGGAAAGCAGGTTGACGACGACCTGCTCGAGGCGGCCCGGGTCGCCGAGGACGTCGGCCGGACCCAGCTGCCGCTCGAGCCGGACGTCCGCCTGCCGTACCCGCGAGGCGAGGCGGTCGGCTGCCCGGGCCGCCACGACGGAGACGTCCACCCGCGTCCGTTCGAGGCCGAGGCTGGCTGCCTCGGCGGCCGCCAGCACACCGAGATCCTCGACGAGACGGCTCAGCCGGTCCACCTCCTCGGTGAGGGACTCGACGGTCGCAGGA
>JAKACF010000359.1 GCA_021821585.1 Actinomycetes bacterium | reverse complement strand
AGCAGCTTGCCCGACCTGCCGACGAACGGGGCGCCCTCGAGGTCCTCGTCCCGCCCCGGCGCCTCGCCCACGAACATGAGCCCGGCGCTCGGCCGTCCCCGCGAGAAGACGACCGTCGTCCGCGTGGCCGCCAGCGGGCAGGCGGTGCACGCCGTGGCGGCGGCCTCGATCTCGGCGAGCGTCGGCACGAAGGCCGACTCTACTCAGGCGACGGGCCTGCACCCCTTCCCGCCACCGCCTCCTGCGAGAGCCGCTCGAGGAGCCAGTCGAGCGCCTCACGCCGCTCGTACATGAGCATGTGGCCGGCGCCCGGCCAGATGACGAGCTCCGCCCCGGGCAGGGTCGAGACGAGGGCGCGGGCGTAGCGCGGCGGCGTGACTCGGTCCCTGTCGCCGACCACGACGACCGTCGGCACCGGGAGCGACTCGAAGGCGGCCCGCTCGTCGAACGAGACGAGCTCGGGGAGCAGCGAGACGAACCGGTCGGGTCGCATGGCACGTGAGAGCTGCACCGTCTTGCGCAGCGCGAGCGGGTCCGGGGCGAGGCCGAAGACGAGCCGGGCGCCCCTCGCCGCCGCCCCGTTGCCCGGCATGATCGGCCAGCCCGCCTGGTTGACGGCGCCGTGCCCCGCCACGATGAGGCCGGCCACCCTCGGCGCCAGCCGCTCCCAACCGGCGAGAGGGGGCTGGATCCCCCCGGCGCTCGCCACGATGGCGATCGCACCGACCCGGGCCGACAGGACCTCGGGGTGACGGCGGCAGAACCTGAGCGCCGTCATGCCCCCCATCGAGTGGCCGACGACGGTCGCCCTCCGCAAGTCGAGCGCCTCGAGCACGTCCGCCAGGTCGTCGGCCATGGCGCCGATGGTCACCCCCTCCTCGCCCGGCTCGCTCTGGCCGTGGCCGCGCAGGTCGAGAGCGATCAGGCGGCGCCCGGCCCCGAGGTCGCGGAACTGGTAGGCCCAGACCTCCGAGGAGAGCGTCGCCCCGTGCAGGAGCACGATCGGCGGACCCGAGCCCCACTCGGCAACGTGCACGCTGCCGCCGTCGCGGACGGGGATGTCGAGGTGGCGCGTGCCGGGAGGCAGCTCGAGCTCCGACCGGGCGCTGCCGTCCTCTGGCGGGCGCAGGTGCCGGCGGCGCGCCCGGGTGAGCGCCAGGCCGACCCCGGCGGCGGCCGCCGCCGCCCCGGCGAGGGCGAGGCCGATCTCCCTGCGGCGGCCCGAGCCGCTCACGGCGCCACCTCGGCGGGCGGCGTGCCGTCGAGGAAGCGCCGCGGCACCCGCAGCCCGATCCGGGTGACGATCTCGTAGGAGACGGTGCCGAGCCGGGACGCCCACTCCTCGGCCGTGATCTGCTCGCCGCCCTGGGAGCCGATGAGGACGGCCTCGTCGCCGGCTCGCCCCCCGCTCGTGAGCGGGCAGGCCACGAGGAGCTGGTCCATCGTCACCTGGCCGGCGAGCGGGCAGCGCCGCCCGCCGACGAGGACGGCCCCGCCGCCGGCGAAGTAGCCCCTCGAGACCCCGTCGGCGTAGCCGAGGGGGACCGTCGCCACGAGGCAGCGCTCTGACAGGGGCGCCAGCCGTCCGTAGGAGAGGCGCTCCCCGGCGGGGTACTCCTTCACGAGGGTCACCTTGGCCTTCCAGGAGAGCACCGGCCGGAGCGGTGCGGCCCCGACGCGGGCGAGCTCCTCCGCCAGCACCGGCACGACCTCCGGCCCGGGCGGGTAGCCGTACAGGGCGATGCCGCAGCGGACGAGGTCGTAGCGGGAGGAGGGCCAGGCGATGGCGCCGGCCGAGTTGGCGGCGTGCACCCGGCGGGGCTCGGGGAGTCCGGCTGCCTTCAGCCGGGCCCGGACGGCCTCGAAACGAGAGACCTGCTCGCCGGTGAAGTCGCTCGAGACCTCGTCGGCGACGGCGAAGTGGGTCCACAGGCCCTGGTAGTCGAGCTCCGGCGCGGCCGCCAGCTCGGCCACGAGCTCGACGGCGTCGTCGGGGCTCGCACCCACCCGGTGCATGCCGGTGTCGACCTTGACCTCGACGGGAAGGGGCGGCCGGCTGTCACCGGCCCCGAGGCCGCGGGCGGCGCGCCGGGCCGCCTCGAGGCCGTCCCTCGTGTACAGGGTCGGGACGAGCCCGAGGGCGAGGGCGTCGTCCATGGCGTCGCAGGCCGGCTCGGACAGGACGAGGACCGGGGCGCCGATCCCCCCGTCGCGCAGCTCCACGCCCTCGTCGACGAGCGCCACGGCGAGCTCGGAGGCGCCGCCCTCCATGGCCGCTCTCGCCACCGGCACGGTCGAGTGCCCGTAGGCGTCGGCCTTCACGACGGCGCACAGCCGGGCAGGCCCGGCGATGGCGGCGAGGGCCCCGGCGTTGTGGCGGACGGCCGAGAGGTCGACCTCGAGCCAGGCGGGGCGGTGGACGCCCTCAGCGGGCACGGCCGCCTCCCGGCGCGGCGGCGGCACCGCTCAGCACGGCGGCGACGAGCCCGGGCAGGTCGCCGGCGACGAGTCCCTCCGCCGGTGCCAGGGCGGCCGCCCGGCCGTGCACGTGGGCGGCCAGCGCGGCCGCCTCGAGCGGCGGCAGGCCCCGGGCGAGGAAGGCCCCGATCATCCCCGTCAGGATGTCGCCCGTCCCCGCCGTGGCGAGCTTGGCCGAGCCGGCGGCCGCCACGAGGACCGTCCCCTCGGGCGAGGCGACGAGGGTGGTCGAGCCCTTCAGGAGCACGACGGCACCGAGGCGGGCGGCCAGGCGGCGCACCGAGGCGATCCGGTCGGCGCCGGGCGGCGCCCCGGCCAGCCGGGCGAACTCGCCGTCGTGGGGGGTGAGCACCGTCGCGGCGCTGCGGGGGGCGAGCACCTCCGCAGCCGAGGCGTCCTCGCCGAGGGCGGTGAGGCCGTCGGCGTCGATGACGACGGGCACCGGCGCCTTCGCGACGAGGCGGCGCACCGAGGCCCGCGTCGTCCGCTCGGTCCCGAGCCCGGGGCCGACGACGAGGGCGCTCGTCCGCTCGAGCCCCTCGAGGGCGGCCTCGTGGAAGCCCGTCGCCGGCAGCACGCG
>JAKACF010000358.1 GCA_021821585.1 Actinomycetes bacterium | reverse complement strand
TCACATGGCCAAAGCGGCGTCCTCTCCGGGCCGGCTGGCGGTCCGGCGCCCCGTTTCTCGCTTCCCGAGCTCGCGCACCCGACGTCTCGCCTGTCGCTCTTGGCGTTCCGGGGAAGGGATCTCGTCATCAATTTCTGGGCGTCGTGGTGCGTGCCGTGCCGCAAGGAGATGCCCCTCCTCGAGGCGACCTACCGGAACGAGGACGGGCGCGTGGCGATCGTCGGCGTGGCGACGAACGACTCGCCGCAGGCCGCCGCCGCGTTCGCCGCCAAGCTGCATGTGAGCTATCCCCTCGTCTCGGACCAGAGCGCCGCGGTGGCGGAGCGCTACGGCGTCTACGGCCTTCCCACCACGGTGTTCGTGTCGCCGTCGGGGACCGTCCTCGGACGCCACGTGGGCGAGCTGCGTGCGACAACCCTGCAGGCGGCACTGCGGGCAGCCTTTGGCAGTGGAAGCTCGCCGTGAAAAACCGCCGGCTGACGTGTCGTCGCCCGAGCGAAGAAGTGAGCGCCGCGCCCGGCGCGCCCCGAAGCGAGGAGAAGACACCATGACCGATGCCGAGACGGGCACCGTCACAGAACCACACGGCAGTGAGGGAGAGGCAGAACCGCCGAGAAGGCGCCGAGGACCCGGAAGGCTGCTGGCCGTCGCCTCGTTGGCGCTCATTCTCGCCGCCGGGAGCTTCGTCGCGTTCGCCGTCCGCCGCCACGACGCCCCACTTGGCTCGATCTCCACCATCCGCCCGAGCGGCACCCCCGCCGATGTCTCCACCAAGCTGGCGTTCCTCATGGGCCTCGATGCGCTGCCGCCCAAGAGGGCCCCGGGATTCACCCTGACCGACCAACACGGTCACACGATCTCGCTCGACAGCTTCCGGGGGCACCCGGTCGTGCTCGAGTTCATGGACCCCCACTGCATCGACATCTGTCCCCTCGTCTCACAAGAGTTCGTCGACGCCTACCGCGATCTCGGACGTCAGGGCCGCGACGTCGTGTTCCTTGGCATCAACGTGAATCCCTACGCCCTGTCGGTCGGCGACGTGGCGGCGTTCTCCTCCGACCACGGCCTCGACGCCATCCCGACCTGGCACTTCCTCACCGGGCCGCTTGCCACGCTCCGGGCGATCTGGCGACGCTACGGCATCGCGGTCGTCCCCCGGGGACCCAATGGTGACGTGATCCACAGCTCGATCGTCTACTTCATCGGACCGAACGGCTCCGAGCGGTTCCTCGCAGCGCCGCAGGACGACCACACGAAGTCGGGCACCGCTTACCTCCCCGCGGGCCAGCTCGCCTCGTGGGGGAAGGGCATCGCCCTCGTCGCCAAAGACGCCATGGCATGAACGTGACGACCGGACCCTTCGGACCGTGGAACAGGAGTTTGCAGCAGAACGCAACGTGCGGGTGCTGAAGACCGGCTGTCGAGTTGCGCCGGCTGACGACGACATACCTTCGGTGCCGGCAGACCGGTGACCGGGCGAACCGCGAAGTCGGCAGCTCCACCCCTTCGCCGTGTCACCTGGGCCGCGTCGGCGACATCGATCAGCGGACCGTGACGACCTCGGCGACGTAGCCGCCGACGGCGACGAGGAACCCGACAGCCATGAGATACGAGGCCCCGTTGCTCTGGCCGCCCATGAGGAAGGCCAGGCCGCCGAGCCCGGCGGCGAGGATGCCGCCGAGGGCGACGAGGGCGCAGGCGGTCGCTTGCCGGCCGTTTGGGAGCGCGGTGGCGACGCCCAGCACGCCCCCGGCGGCGAGGATGATCCCGAGCATCATGTGGAGGCCGACCAGTGGACCGTTTCCCATCATCTCGGCCATCCCGGCGCCGGCCGGCGAGAGGTGGACGAAGAGGTTGACGGCCATGCCCAAGAGGAACTGGACGCCGAGCAGCCCGAGCAGCCCGAGCGGCACGGCGACGTCCGCCGGCCGGCCCCTCGACCGGTCCGGGCGGTCTCGGCGGCTCCTTTCGCCGTCGGCGTCACGCCCTGCCATCGAAGCCCAGGCTGTCGGCGGTGTGCTCGGGGGTCTTCTCGACTCTCGGTGGTGGCCGCAGCCACCGCAGGGTCTCGGTGGCACCCGACAGCTCGAGGCGTCGCCACAGCACGGGGTTGTCGGTGGACTGGCTGGCGTGGCAGGCGATCGCTTGTCGTTGTCGGTGCCGGTCGACGGCGACGACGATGTCCAACTCGGCGTCACGACGCCCGAGAAAGCTGGTGCCGTGCTCGGCGTTGAGCGTGCGGGCGACCTGTTCGGGCACCGCCCAGGCGAGCACGGGAAGCCGGCGGCGTCTCGCCGCCAGCAGCGCTGCGGCGGTGGCTGCGCAGTGGTCGGGGTGGCCGGTGATGCCGCCCTCGTCGAAGACGAGCAGGACCTCGGCCGATCCGCTCGCCTCCTCCACCTGCTGGGCCAGTTCCTCGAGGGGGACCTCGCCGAGATGACCATCGGCGTAGCCGAGGAGCGCCACCTCCTCGACCCCGAGGACGGCCGCCGCAGCGGCGAGTTCACCGGCGCGGACCTCGCCCAGGAAGCGACCGGTCTCGCCGAGGGTGGAAGCCTCCCCGTGGGTGAAGCACAAGACCCGCGCCGTAGTCGCCTGGTCGCTCAGCGCGCCGAGCACGGCGCCGAGCCCGAAAGACTCGTCGTCGGGATGGGCGCAGACCGCCAGCACCTCGCCCACCTGGGGCAGGTGACCGGCCGGTCGACTCACAGTGCCGTCCCCGGCGTGGGCGGCACCGGGGAGGACGGGTTCGGGCACCGGGTCACCAGCCGAGCGCGGTCGGCATCTTCCGACCTCGCCGTGCGGAGAAGAGGTAGGCGCGCTCGAAGGCCTGCTTGGCGTAGAGCCACCGCCGTCCCTCGGAGACCGTCGGGATGCGGTCGCGTGGTGGGCGTACCGGGTCGACGGCCATGTAGGCGCCGCGGTCGCCCATGTCGAGCACGCAGCGGGCCGACAGCTCGGCGGTCGCCCCCTCTCGTCCCTCGACGCGGGCCGCGAGGTCCCTGGCGGCGATGCGGGCCATCTGCTCGGTCATGTGGCCGGTCTTCGGGAAGTTGACCGGGACGGGGGTCTCCCCGGC
>JAKACF010000357.1 GCA_021821585.1 Actinomycetes bacterium | reverse complement strand
GGCCGGCACGGCGCCACTCCCCCGGTCGAGGCTCACGTCCCCGCACCATACGAGACCGGCGCCGGCGACGTGGGGGGCAGGGGCGCGGGCGACCTCCGCGCTCGGGGAGCCGGGCTCGAGCGCCACCCGGACGAGCTCGCCGGCGCCGGCGGCGGCCGCCCGGCGGAGGACGCCGTCGGCCTCCGGGCCGCCGGCCGTCACCACCCGCACGGCTGCCCCGGAGGCCTCGGCCGTGCGCAGCGCCCACTCGAGCGCCGCCTCGTCCGCCGGGGAGACCCCGAGCGAGTGCGGGTCGGGGCGGACCTCGCCGGTGACCGGGTCGACCCCGGCGCGCAGCTCGACCGCCTTCCAGCAGACGGCGACCACGGGGCGCATCTCAGCTCCTCCGGTAGACGACACCGGCGCCGCCCTCGGGGTAGCTCCAGGAGATCGCCCCCTTCTCGTTGCAGACGAGGTAGCAGGTCCCGCACTCGAAGCACTGCTCGTAGTTGAACAGGATCCCGCCGTCGGCGGTCGGCACGAACAGCTTCGCCGGGCAGGCGACGACGCACGCCCGCGTGGTGCAGCCCCGGCAGGCGTCGCCGTCGATCGTGATGTGGGCGACCGGCGCCACGCGGAACTCGGTCGTCGCCATGGCGTCCTCGAAGGAGACGGCGTCGGGTCCGGCTCTCATCCGAAGGTCCTCCACGCCCGCCAGCCGTCCCGGACGAGGTCGCCGAGGCCGACGCCCGAGCGCCGGGCGGCCTGGCGCGCCAGGCGGAGGAGCCCGGGCTTCGGCGCCGGGTTGCGCACGGTGAACATCTCCTCGACGAGGTTGCAGACCATCTCGGGGTAGCGGCGCTGCACCCGCTCGGAGAGAACGAGGGCGGGGGCGCGCCGCAGCCTGCGGTGGTCGGCCAGCACGAAGCTCGAGGAGAGCCGGGCCTCGTAGCCACGGAGGCCGCGCTCGGTCGTGTCCCCGGCCGCCAGCGCCTCGGCCGCCGCCTCGCCGGCGGCCGCTCCCGACGCCATGGCGAAGTTGACGCCCTCGAGCCAGATGCCGGCCGCAAGGCACATGCCGGCCGCGTCGCCGGCGACGAGGATGCCGTCTCCCGCCAGGCGGGGCATCATCTCGAGCCCGGCCTCGGGGATGAGGTGGGCGCCGTACTCCACGACCTCGCCGCCCGCCACGAGCGGGGCGATCGCCGGGTGGGCGGTGAGCTCGGCGAGCAGCTCCTCTGGTCGGGCCTCAGCCCGCGAGAGGCCGTCGAGGGAGAGGACGAGGCCGACCGACACCGTGTCGCGGTTGGTGTAGAGGAAGCCGCCTCCGGGGACCTCGCCCGTGCCGCCGAGGATCTCGTAGTCCGCCCCCTCCCCCGGCCCGAGGCCGAAGCGCTGCTCGATCTCCCCCTCGGGGAGGCGGAGGACCTGTTTCACCCCGAGGGTGTAGTGCGACGAGTCGGTCGCCCCGGCGAGGCCGGCCTGCTTGGCGAGGAAGGCGTTGACGCCGTCGCAGGCGACGACCACGCCCGCCTCGATCTCGCCTCCCGGCCGGTCCGTCACGACGCCGGCGACGGCGCCCGCGCCGTCGCGCACGAGCCCGGTCGCCGTCGTCGAGCAGACGAGCACCGCCCCCGCCGCCTCGGCCTGTGCCGCCAGCCAGGAGTCGAACTCGGGCCGCAGCGCCGTCGCCCCGTTGTAGGGAGCCTCGCCCCAGGCGCTCGAGCGGAAGTCGACGGCGAGCGACTGGGTGGCGGTGAGCACCATCGTCACCCGCCGTGTCACGAAGCGCTCGAGGGGCGCCTCCTCGGCCCACCCCGGCAGGAGCCCGTCGAGCACCCTCGCGTAGACGACGCCCCCGTAGAGGTTCTTCGAGCCGGGGAACGGCCCCCGTTCGAGAAGGCAGACCGACACCCCCGCGCGGGCGAGCTGGAGGGCGGCCATCGAGCCGGCCGGCCCGGCGCCGACGACGACGGCGTCGAAGCGCTCAGCCACCGGCGCGCTCCTCCAGCCGCGCGGCGAGGGCCCGCAGCGTGGCCCCGGCGTCGGCCACCACGGCGAGGTCGGCCATCGCCATCATCGGGCAGCTCGGATCGAGGTTGACCGAGATGACGTGGTCGGGCTCGCCGAGGCCGCCCACGTGCTGGGCGGCGCCCGAGACCCCGAAGGCGACGTACAGCCGCGGGCGGACCGAGACGCCGGTGGTCCCGATCTGGCGGTCGTGGGCGACGAGGCCGGCGTCGGTGACGACCCGGGTGGCGCCGACCGCCGCCCCGAGGCGCTCGCCGAGGGCGAACAGCCTCGCCAGCTCCTCGCCGGGGAGTCCGGCGCCCGCCGCCAGGATCCTCCCCGCCTCGGAGAGGTCGACGGCCGACGGGTCCGGGTCGAGCGTCCCGAGCACCTCGGCGTCCGCCGGCCCCTCGCCCGGAGCCGGCGAGGGTTCCGACAGCTCCACCCCCGGAGTCGGCGCCCCGGGCCGGCGGGGGGCCGGCGACCGGGCACCCGGGAGCAGCGTCGCCACGAAGGGGCCGTCGACCGAGAGCTCGACGTTCTGGGCGCCGTGCATGGCGACCACGGTGGCACCCCCGGGGCCGACCCGGATCGCCCCGGCGAGAAGCGGCCGGTCGAGCTCGGCCGCCAGCCGCGGGGCGAGGTCGCGCCCGTCGGGAGAGGCGGGGAGGAGGACGACGTCCTCCACAGAGACGAGCGGGCCGAGGGCGCGGGCGAAGCGGCCGGGGGCGAACGCGCCCGCCTCGAGGCGGGTGAGCCGGACGGCGCCGGCGTCCTCGAGCAGCGAGCCGGCGGCCTGCTCGGTCCCCTCGCCGACGACGAGGGCCCGGCCGCCGGCCTCGGCGAGGGTCTCGAGGGCGCCGGCGGGGAGCGCCCCGGCCCGGACGGGGACGACCGCGATCACAGCGACGCCCCCGCCCGCTCGCCCTCGATCACGGCCGAATGGGCACGGCGCGGTGCGACGCAGTCGCCCACCCGGTGGCACGCGAGCGAGGGAGCCGCCTCGGCGAGCTCGAAGTAGAGCCGGTCCTCGGCCCGCGGCGGCACCGCCAGGACCACCCAGTCGACGAGGCGCCGCTCCTCCCAGATCGG
>JAKACF010000356.1 GCA_021821585.1 Actinomycetes bacterium | reverse complement strand
GATCGCCGACGACAAGGCTGGCCACCTCAAGGTGGCCAAGCTGAACGTCGACGACAACCCGCGTACGGCCCAGCGCTTCCAGGTGATGTCGATCCCGACGCTGTTGCTGTTCAAGGACGGTGAGCCGGCCAGCCGGATCGTCGGCGCCCGCAGCAAGAACCAGATCCTCTCGGAGTTCGACCGCCACCTCTCCTGAGGCGCCGCCCGGGCCGGTGATCGGTCCCACCGCTCCGGCTCATTGTGTCACCTCACTGACAATTTCTGCTCCCTCCCCGGTCCAGTCGGCCCCGCCGGCGCCCCGGATCTGGTGCACATGACGGTGACACTTGCGGGGTAAGTCGCTTGCGTGTTCGTCCCCCTGGAAGAGGTTTCTCCCCTGTCAGGCCCGCTGGCCGCACCGGCGGACGGCGCCCTCGCCCTTAGCATGACTGCGATGCCGGACGACCTGCCGCCGCCGAACCACGCGGCCGCCGGCAGGTGGGACGAAGGTCTGCCCTTCGCCCTCGGGGACTCCGGCCCGGGTGTGAGCGACCTCCAGCAGCGCCTGGCGCGGCTCGGCCTGTGGATCGGGGACGACCGGCTCGGGCACTACGGGCAGGGGACCGCAGCCGCCGTGCGCGCCTTCCAACGCGAGCGCGGCCTACGAGTCGACGGCATGTGCGGGCCGTACACGTGGTCGTCGCTCGTGGAGGCCGGGTACCGCCTCGGGGACCGCCTTCTCTACCGGCGCAACCCCATGCTGCACGGCGACGACGTCGGGGAGCTGCAACGCAGGCTCTCCGCCCTCGGCTTCGACCCGGGCCGTGTGGACGGCATCTTCGGAGACATGACCGCAGCCGCCCTGGCGGACTTCCAGCACAACATCGGCATCGCGAGTGACGGCATCTGCGGGCCGCGCACGCTGGCCGAGCTCTGGAAGCTCTCGCTCCGAAAGGGTGGGGAGGACCCCGTCACGGCGGTCCGCGAGCAGCTGCTCGTCTCGAGCAAGGCGCAGACCCTTCGCGACCGGACCATCGCGGTCGGCGAGCCGGGCGGCTTCCAGACCGGCGCCGTCGCGCTCGCGCGGGCGCTCGCCGCCATCGGCGCGCAACCGGTGACCCTGCACCACCCCGACGAGTCGGATCAGGCGGACGCCGCCAACACCGCCGACGCCGACTGCTACATCGGGCTCCGTCTCGAACCGGAGCGCACCGGGGTGCGGACGCTCTACTACCGCGGCTACCGCTACGAGTCCGAGACGAGCAGACAGCTCGCATCGCTCGTGCTCGAGGCCGTCTCGGCGGCACTCGAGCTTCCGCCTGAGGGCTCGTTCGGCATGGCCCTGCCGATCCTGCGCCGGACGAGGATGCCCGCCGTCGTGATCGAGCTCGGGAGCCCCGCCACCGTCGCCATGCACACCCCGCAACTGGCCGCCGCCGTCACCGACTCCCTCGTCAAGTGGGTCAGCAACGACTGGGCATAACCCGGTCTAGGTCTGCTGGCGCCCTGGCACGCAAAAGCCCAGGTCACACGCTAGAACCGACAGGGTCGCAAGCCCTCATCCACAATCTCATGCACAGGTTGTGGATGAAGGTGCATCACAGGTGAAGGTCGAGACTCTCATCCGATAGGCGCGCGTGAGAGTTCGGCCCGCCTGTACAAAAGACCTGGTCAGGGCATCTGTACGGACGGCGTCCATCAGATCCGGGCAGGGCGGTCGTTGACGGTGATACTTCCATCGCGTTCACCGGGCTGTCGGTCCGGGCCAGAGGTCTTCGCAACGTCCGCCACCGCTGGACCGGCCGCGCGTGAGGAGGGGGTGGCACAGGGCGGCGACGCCTCGCGTCGCCGGTCGCCACGACAAGTCGGCTGTCCGATCCGGCGCTTGCCGAGGGACCCGCCTCGCTCCTGGCGCTGGCGACGAGGCAGTCAACGACGCGAACGACGTGGCCACGACGGGCCGCGGAGGCTGTCACCTTGAGGGGTCCCGCATCGATGGCGTCCGCCGTTGCCCCCTCGGCGACCCGGACGTCGGCCGCCATGGCGTCGACAACTCCACCGTCTCGCGCGGTGTTGGCGGTCGCTCGTCGGGAGAGCCACGGATGCGGCTGTGCCGGCCAGCGTCACGAGCGGCACCTCTGGGAGGATCGATCCGGACTTGGCATCCCGACGGTCGTCGCCGTCACCACAGCCGGTGGGTGGGACCCCGGAATGCCTGCACTCGTGAGAGGCCGGCGGACCTCTCACCCGGGACCGCCGGGAGGCCCTCGACCTGCCGGGGCGGCCAGGACCGCGATGCCGCCGCCTCGAGCTGGTGACGGTCACCGCCGCACCCGCCCTGAGTGCCCGCCGCCGCGGGACCCGATCAGAGCAGCCGGGCCAGACACCGTTCCGCCCGCGCTGTCGCGTGCCAGCCCTATGGGACCCCCCCGTTGCCAGATTCATGGGACCACGTCCCTGTCCTTCGCGACCGGCCGATGTCCCTCCTAATCACCGCGTGATCTCTCGGTAAGCGAGACCCTCGTTCCGGCCGGAGGCCAGGCCACAGGTGCAGGCAACGAGGGCGGGGCTCCTCGCGGAGCCGAAGTAGCCGACAGCACCACGCCTCCGATGAGGCCCGCCGGCGGCGTGATCACACCCCGACGAGTCGGCGGCGCCGAGAGCTCGCGAGCGCGAGGGTCCCCCGCTCGCGGCCGTTCCGGCTTCTTGCAGGACGGTACGGACAGCAGGGTGTTCCGGGCCTCACCGGCTGGCGAATCCGCGCGATGCGTACCACCGAGACCGGGAGAGGAGCGAGCGACGACGGCTCGACGGCCTCTCGAGTGTCCGGTCTGTCTCCGACCAGGCGCTAGGTGGCTTCGCCGATGATGACCCGGTAGATGCGCTCGAGATCGTCGAGGGTCGCGAAATCGATCATCACCCGGCCCCGCTTCCCGCCCATGTCGATTCGCACCCTGGTGTTCAGGTGGTCGCCGAGCAGTTCCTCGAGGTCGAGGACACCGGGCGGCCGCAGTGCAGGAGGACGGTCACCGTCGTCCTGGGGTTCGTCGAGCTCGGTGACGGGAGCGTCCTCGTCGACCATCTCCTCGAGCTCGTCGGTGGACGAGTGCTCCCGGATGAGGGTCT
>JAKACF010000355.1 GCA_021821585.1 Actinomycetes bacterium | reverse complement strand
GGGCATCGGCGATGGCAAGCGCCATGCTGTCGAGCACGCATCGGACGATGGCGGCTTCGCTGCCGGGGACCGGCTCTCCCGTCGCCGCGCACGCCTGCTGGACCTTGCGCGGCATGTCGCCGGGGGTCGCGAAGATCGGATCTCCGACGTGGACGAGCGACCGGAACGGCCGCAGGTGCGCCGCCTGCTCCACGAGGTCGGTCAGCCGGAGCGACCGCGGGCTCCATGCCCGCTCGCACTCCTGGAGCATCCAGTGACCCATCACGTTCTTCAGGAAGCGGATCGTCCCGCCGTAGCCGACCTCGTTCGAGAAATTGGCTCGTCGGCTCGCCTCGCTGATGACCGGCGCCTCCAGCTCCAGACCCACGAGCGACCAGGTCCCGCTGACGACGAATGCCGCGTCGTCTCCTGCCGAGGGCACCCCGAGCACGGCCGATGCCGTGTCGTGCGAGGCAACCGCCACGACCTCCGCCGGGATCTCGAGGCCCACGCTGCCCGCCGTGGCCGGGAGGACCGGCCCATAGGGCTCGCCTGGATGGATCGGCGCGGCGAACAGCTCCCGTCGCAGCTGGAGCAGCGGGAAGAGCCACTCCACGAACCTGCCGCTCCGGACGTCGACCAGCTGGGTGGTCGAGGCATTCGTCTGCTCGAGGCGAGCGACACCGGTGAGGAAGTAGGCGAGCAGGTCGGGGATGAGCAGCAGGTGCGAAGCCTGCGCGTACATGCCCCCTTCCCGCTCGGCGAGGAGCTGGCAGATGGTGTTGATGGGCAGCGCCTGGATGCCCGTCGCCTCGTACAGTCGATCGATCCCCACCAACCGCTCGAGCTCGTCGAGACGACCCGCCGTGCGTCGGTCCCGGTAGTGGAACGGCTCGGCAAGAAGTCGCCCCGAGCCGCCGACGAGCCCGTAGTCGACCGCCCAGCCGTCGATGCCGACCACGAGCCGCTCCGCAGCGCTTGCCCGCGCGAACCTTGCGAGCTGCTCGAGCAAGCCCTGGTAGATGCCGAGCAGGTTCCAGTGCAGGCCATCGGCAGCGCGCACCGGCCCGTTCGGCAGTCGCGCGACCTCCTCGGCCACGAGCCGCCCGCCGACGACCCGCCCGGTGAACAGGCGCGCGCTGGAGGCGCCGAGGTCGATCGCCGCCAGTCCGGCCGCCCCCACCACGGGCCTGCTCAGACCGGCGTCACCCTGCTCATCGGAGGAACGCCGCAGCGACGCCGGCATCGACCGGGAGGAGCAAGCCGGTCGTACGACCAAGCTCCCCCGACGTAAGGACGAAGATCGCCGCCGCGACGTGCTCCGGGAGCACCTCGAGCTTGAGCAGCGTACGGGAGGCATAGAACTCTCCCAGCTTCTCCTCCGGCACGCCATAGACCGCAGCCCGCTCGGCACCCCAACCGCCGGCGAAGATCCCCGAGCCCCGCACCACCCCGTCCGGGTTGACGCCGTTCACGCGTATCCCGTCCTCGCCGAGCTCGGCCGCGAGCAGGCGCACCTGGTGCGCCTGGTCGGCCTTCGCCGCGCCGTAGGCGACGTTGTTCGGGCCGGCGAAGACGGCGTTCTTGCTCACCACATAGACGATGTCGCCCCCCATCTCCTGCCGGCGCATGGCCCTCGCCGCCTCGCGCGCCACGAGGAACGCGCCCTCCGCCATCACGGCGTGCTGGCGCCGCCAGTCCTCGACAGAGGTGTCGAGGAGGCTCTTCGAGATGGACAGCCCGGCATTGTTGACCACGAGGTCGATCCCGCCGAAGGCGAGGATCGCGGCGCGCACGGCCTCGCCGACCTCGTCCTCGACGGTCACGTCCAGCTTGCAGGCGGCCACCTGATCGGGACCTCCGATCTCGTTCGCCACCGCGTCGGCGCGCGCCCGGTCCAGGTCGGCGACGACGACGCAGGCACCCTCGTCGGCGAGGCGCCGGGCCGTGGCCGCGCCGATGCCGGAACCCCCACCGGTGACGAGGGCGATCCGGGTCGACAAGGGGCGCGGCGGCGGCATACGGCGCAGCTTCTGCTCCTCGAGCTCCCAGTACTCGATCCGGAATTTCTCCGACTCGGGGATCGGCTCGTAGCTCGAGAGCGCCTCGGCGCCGCGCATGACGTTGATCGCGTTGACGTAGAACTCCCCGGCGACCCGAGCCGTCTGCTTGTCCCGACCGAAGCTGAACATCCCGACGCCCGGCACGAGGACCACCGCGGGATCGGCGCCGCGCATCGGCGGCGCGCCAGGGCTGGCGTGACGCTCGTAGTAGGCGCGGTAGTCCGCCCGGTACGCCTCGTGGAGCTCGCCGAGGCGGGAGACCACCTCCTCGAGGGTGGCACGAGCGGGCAGGTCCATCACGAGCGGCCGCACCTTGGTCCTGAGGAAGTGGTCCGGACAGGACGTCCCCTTGGCCGCCAGCATCGGGTGGCGCTCCCGGCCGAGGAAGTCCAGCACGACGTCGCTCTCCGTGAAGTGACCAACCTGCCGGCTGTCCGTGCTGGCGAGGCCACGGATCACCGGGAAAAGGGAGGCCGCTCGCGCCTTCCGCTCCTCGGCGGGAAGAGGCGACCAATCCGGGACCGGCGCGCCGAACGGCTCGGGCCGGCCGTGCGCGTCGATGAAGGCTTGGGCCTCGCTGATGATCTCGAGCGACCTCGCCTCGCACTCGGCGCTCGTGGCGCCCCAGGCGGTGACGCCGTGACCGCCAAGGACCACCCCGAACGCCTCCGGATGATCCGAGGCGACCCGGGCAAGGTCGAGGCCCAGCTGGAAGCCGGGGCGCCGCCAGGGCACCCAGACGACCCGCCCACCGAAGCACGCCCTCGTCAGCGCCTCCCCGTCGGCAGCCGTGGCGAGGCTGATGCCGGCGTCCGGATGGAGGTGGTCCACATGGGCATAGCGCACGAGACCGTGCATCGCCGTATCGATGGAAGGCGCTGCACCGCCCTTGCCGAAGAGGCAGAAGTCGAACGCCCCGACCATCTCGTCCTCGCGCTCCGGTCCCGGGTACACCTCGGCGAGCGCACGGAGCCGGTCGACACGCAGCGCGGCCAGGCCCGCCGCCTCCAGCGTGGCGAGGTCCCCTCCGGAGCCCTTCACGTAGAGCAACTCGGTCGGCTGG
>JAKACF010000354.1 GCA_021821585.1 Actinomycetes bacterium | reverse complement strand
CCGGCTGTCCGTCATGGCGAGCGGGCCTGGCTCGCCGGGCGACGGGTCCCCGCAGGTGACGAGCGCCGGTCCCGACGGGGAGGGCGACGCCGGCCGGCGCGCCGGCGCCCCGGCGGTGCCCGTCGCCGGCGCGCGCCTCCGACGGCTGCTCGCCGTGCTCGTCCACCTCGCCCGGGTGCAGGAGGCCGAGATCGGCGACCTCGCCCGGCGCTTCGAGATGAGCGAGGAGGAGCTCGTCCACGACCTCGAGCTGGCGGCCTGCTGCGGCGTGCCCCCCTACACCCCCGACCAGCTGATCGAGCTCATCGTCGAGGGGGACCGGGTGTCGGCCTTCGGCCTCGGCCACCTCGCACGGCCCCGTCGCCTCAGCCCTGAGGAGGGCTTTGCCCTGGCGGCTGCCGCCAAGGCGCTCCTCGAGGTCGCCGGGGCCGACGAGGAGGGCGCGCTGCGCTCGGCGCTCGGCAAGCTCGAGGCGGTGCTCGGCGAGTCCCGCTTCTCGATGGAGGTGGCCGAGCCCTCCCACCTGCGCGAGCTGCAGGAGGCGGCCCGCGCCCGCGAGCGCGTGGAGATCGGCTACTTCTCGAGCTCGGCGACCGAGGCGACGCTCCGCCAGGTCGACCCCTACCAGGTGGTGCTCCGGGAGGGCCGCTGGTATCTCGACGCCTACTGCCATCTCGTGGGAGGTCTGCGCCGGTTCCAGGTCGACCGGGTCACGAGCTGTCGCCCGACGGGCGTCGGCTTCGAGCCCCCCGGGACCCTCGACGAGGCCCTTGCCGGCCCCCTCGCCTTCCTCGGGGGCCCGAACACGGTGAGGGCCCGCATCGCGTTCCCTCCGGCCTCCGAGCTCGGGGTGGACCAGGTCGCCGCCTCGCCGGTCGAACGCCTCGCCGACGGCCGCCTCGCCGCCGACGTCCTCGTCGGCGATGCCGAGGGCTGGTTCGGGCGGCTGCTGCTCCGCCTCGGCCCGGGGACCGAGGTGCTCTCGCCGCCCGAGCTGGTCCAGGTGCCCCGGCGGGCGGCGGAGCGGGCACTGCACCGGTACCGCCCGGACTGACCCGAGCTCCGGTAGGCGGACCGGGAGAGCGAGGGGAGGCGTGTCGTGAGCCGCCTCCGGGACGCTTCGGCATGCTGCGCATCGCCAAGGTCAGACGGGGCGCCGAGCGCTACTACTTCGGGACCGTCCGCTCGACGACCGACCGTCCCGAGGGCCTCGTCGAGCCGGATCCCTACTGGCTCGGTCGCGGCTGCGAAGGACTCGGGCTCGCCGGCACCCCGTTGCCCTCCGAGCTGCGGGCGCTGTGCGCCGGCCGCCACCCGGGAACAGGCGGGCGGCTCCGCCCGCAGGCGGCCCGGGCCGACGCCGTCGCTGCCTTCGACGTCGTCCTGTCGACCCCGAAGTCGGTCAGCCTGCTGCACGGACTCGGAGATCCGGCGGTCTCGCGACGTGTCGAGGACGCCCACCGGGCCGCCGTCGAGGCGACGGTCGGCTACCTCGAGGAGGAGGTCGCGAGGACGCGCCGCCGCCTCGGGGGCGAGGTCTCGACGCTCGGGCTCGAGGGAGTGGTGGCGGCCTGCTTCCCCCACCGTACGAGCCGGGCGAACGACCCCCACCTTCACGCCCACGTGCTGGTCGCCAACCTGGCCCAGGCGGCAGACGGCACGTGGGGTGCCCTCGACGGCCGGCGGATCTACCGCGCCCAGCGCCCGTTGCGGGCGCTGTTCGAGGCACAGTTGCGCTTCGAGCTGTCGCGGGGCGGCGTGGAGTTCGGTCCGCTGCGCCGCGACTACGCCGAGGTGGCCGGCGTCCCGAGGGCTGCGGTGCGGGAGTTCTCGCGCCAGAGTCGGCTCATCGAGGCGGTGCTGCGGTCCGAGGGGCTGCGCGGCCCGGCGGCAGCCGCGGCGGTCGCCGAGGCGCTCCGCCCGCCAAAGGACCGCTCCCGGCCCTACGGCGTGCTGCGCGAGGAATGGCTGGAGCGCGGCTACCGGCTCGGGCTGTCGGCGAGCCGGGTCGCCGCCGCGGCGGGAGGGCGCGTCGACCCACACGGCCGGGCGGAGGCGCGGGTCGTCCGGGCAGACCCCGCATGGGTCACGGCCGCCGGGCGGGGAGACGGCACCTTCGACCGCGACGCGCTCCTCGTCGCTCGTGCGTCGAGCCTCGCCGACGGTGCCCCCATCGAACAGATCGTGGGCGAGGTCGACACGCTGCTCGCCAGTGCGGCGGTTACGAGGGTGGGCGAACGCTTCACCACGCCCGGCCACCTCCGCTCCGCCCGCGGCGCCGCCGCCCGACTCGCAGAGCAGCTGGGCCCGACCGGTGCCGAGCTCGTCTCCTACGGGCCGCGCCAGCGCCTCGAGGCGCTCGACACCGCCGCCCGCCTCGCCGCCGGGGGCGGCCGGGTCGTGGCGCTCGCCCCCGGTCTCCGAGCGGCCCGGGGATTCGAGTCGGTCACCGGCATCGAGACCTTCCCGGTGTCGTCGGTGGCGGAGCTCACCGGGTCGCTCGTGGCCGGCGACCGACTCGTGCTGGCAGATGCCGGGAGGATGCTCCACCACGAGGTCGCCTCGGCCCTGGCGGCCTGTGCGGCCACCGGCGCGACGCCGGTACTGCTAGGCGGTCGCCGCTCGCTCGAGGGCTCTCTGCTGTTCGACGGCGTGCTCGAGCAGGCGAGACCGCTCGAAGCGGCGCCGGCACGGCCGAGCCGAGCGCCCGCCGGGGCGGTGCGCCTCGAGGGGGGCGTGGAGGTCCGTCTCGTGGCGGACGCCTCGGCGGCCATCGACGAGGTCCTGGAGCTGGCGGCGGCAACCGGGACGGACGGGCCGCCGGTCGTCGCGGTGGCGGATCGCGCCCTCGCCGCCGTTCTCGGGACGGTCCGGCCTGTCGTGGACGCCCGGCGTGCAGGCTCGGAGCTCGCGGCGAGCGGGCGGGACGGTGCCCGCCTGCTCGTCGTGGTGGGAGGGGTCGCCCCGTTGGAGGTCCCGGCCCGGATGCTCGAGCGGGTCGTGAGGACCCACGTGCTCGTCGCCCCCGCCGGCGCCACCACCGGACGGGTTCTCGAGGCGGTCCGGCCCCCGCGCCTCGCCGCCGAGCTCGGCCGCCCTCCTCGCG
>JAKACF010000353.1 GCA_021821585.1 Actinomycetes bacterium | reverse complement strand
CCCGGTGGAGCGGCGGGAGGGGCGAGGTGACGATCGGCGATACCACCCGTCGGTCCTCCCGGCCCGCGATCGACCGCACGAGCGCCACTGACGCGGCGGCACGCGAGATCCGCGAGCTCATCCTCACCGGTGAGCTGCCGGCCGGCACCTTGATCCACCAGGGGGAGCTGGCCGAGCAGCTCGGGCTCAGCCGCACACCGCTGCGCGAGGCGCTGCAGCGGCTCCAGGCCGAGGGGCTCATCCGGATCGACAACCACCGCGGGGCGCTCGTGACCCGCCCGACCCGCGAGGACGTCACCCAGATCTACGAGGTCCAGATCCTGCTCGAGACCGCGGCGGCCCGCTGGGCGGCCCAGGTCTGCACGGCCGACGACCTGGAGAGGGTCCGCTGGGCGCTCGACCACCACCAGGAGAGCCCGGGCGGGATCTCCTGGATGGAGACCAACAAGGCCTTCCACACGAGCATCTACGAGGTCGCCCGCCGCCCGGTGATGATGGAGATGATCGGAGTGCTCCGCAACCGCGCCGGGATGTACGTCAACTTCCTCGCCCGCTCGAGCGAGGGCCGCGCCCGGGCCGACTCCGAGCACGTCGAGATGTTCGAGGCGCTCGCCGCCCGCGACGCCGAGCGTCTCGCCGGGCTCGTGAACCAGCACCTGCAGGGCACGCTCGACTGGCTGCAGTCGGTCATCCCGGACTAGGAGGACGTCGTGCGCATCGGGACCTTCAGCGACGGCACCACCCGCACGGTGGCCGTGGAGAGGGACGGGACCTGGCGCCCCCTCGCCGGCGGGCCCGGGGCCGAGGCGACGGTGATCCTCGCCGCCCTGGCGGCTCCTGACGCCGCGCTCGCCTCACTGGCGGAGGCGCCCCTCCCGCCCGGCTTTGAGCCGGTCATGCCCTTCCTGCCCGCCCGGGACCCCTTCTGTCTCGGGAAGAACTACCGCCTGCACGCCGAGGAGTTCGCCCGCTTCAACGGCGACGAGGAGGCGGTGCCGCCCGCCCCGGTCGTCTTCACGAAGTCGACCTCGGCCCTCTGCGGCCCGACCGACCCGCTCGTCGTGGCGCCGGTGCTGGCGGCGGGTCTCGACTACGAGGCCGAGCTCGGGGTGGTGATCGGCCGCGGCGGCGAGGCGATCCCGGCGGCGGACGCCCTTGCCCACGTGGCCGGCTACAGCGTCGTCAACGACACGACCGCCCGCGACCTGCAGCGCACCCACACCCAGTGGTACCTCGGCAAGTCACTGGCCTCGGCGACACCGTGGGGCCCGGTGATCGTCACCCCGGACGAGCTCGAGCCGTTCTCCGAGCGGCGGATCGGCGCCGAGGTGAACGGCGAGGCGCGCCAGGACGCCCGGCTCGGCCAGATGATCTTCTCGGTCGCCGAGGCCATCGCCAGCATCTCGCGGGTCGTCGCCCTCCAGCCCGGCGACCTCATCTGCATGGGCACCCCGAGCGGCGTCGGCGTCGGCTTCGACCCCCCGCGCTTCCTTGTCGACGGGGACGAGGTGCGCTGCTTCATCGAGGGGATCGGCGAGCTGCGCAACCGCGTGCTCGTGCGCGAGCCGGCCGCCTACGCGGCGGCGGGAACCGAATGACGGCCGCCGAGCAGGCGGCGCCGAGCATCGCCCGAGGTGGCCTGTTCGTCGACGGCGCCGAGCAGGAGGCGACCGGCGAGGACCTCCTCGCGGTGCGCAACCCGGCGACCGGCGAGGTCGTAGCCGAGATCGTCGCGGCGGGACAGGCGGACGTCGACCGGGCCGTGGCCTCGGCAAGGGCCGCCTTTGAGCGGGGAGGCTGGAGCGACCTCCCCCCGGGCGAGCGAGCGCGGCGGCTGCAGCGCTTCGCCGATGTCATCGAGGAGCACCTCCCCGAGCTCTACGGCCTCGAGAGCGTCAACAACGGCAGGCCGATCCGCGAGACGCGGGCGCAGGTGTCGCGGGTGCCGGAGTGGTACCGCTACCACGCCGCCCTGCTCGTGGCCGACCGGAGCGACGTCATCCCGGTCCCCGGCCCCTACCTCTCCTACACGACCCGCTTCCCGCTCGGGGTCACGGCGACGATCTCGTCGTTCAACCACCCGCTCATGATCGGCTCGAAGAGCGTGGCGCCCGCCCTTGCCGCCGGCAACAGCGTGGTGCTGAAGCCCTCGGAGCTCACGCCGCTCACGAGCCTCCGCCTCGCCGAGCTCGCGGTGGAGGCGGGACTCCCGCCCGGGGTCCTGAACGTCGTCGTCGGCGTGGGCGCCGTCGCCGGCGCCGCCCTGGCGGCACACGAGGACGTCGCCAAGGTGACCTTCACTGGGGGCACCGAGCCGGGCCGGTCGGTGGCCGCCGCCGCAGCCCGCCGCTTCGCCAAGGTGACCATCGAGGTCGGCGGCAAGAGCCCGGTCATCGTCTTCGACGACGTCGACGTGGAGGACGCCGTGCGCGGCGCCCTCTTCTCGGGCTTCGTGGCAGCCGGCCAGACCTGCATCGCCGGGACGCGCCTTCTCGTCCAGCGCTCGATCCACGACGCCTTCGTGGACCGCCTCGTCGAGGAGGCCGCCCGGCTCCGTCTCGGGGACCCGGCCGACGAGCGCACCGATGTCGGACCCGTCATCTCGTCGGCAGCCCGCCAGCGCATCCTCGGCTTCGTCGCCGACGCCGTCGGCGAGGGGGCGACCCTGGCGGTCGGCGGTCGGGCTGCCCGGCCAGAAGGCGCCCCCGAGGGCTACTTCGTCGAGCCGACGGTGCTGACGGGGGTGACCAACGACATGGGCGTGGCCCGCCGGGAGCTGTTCGGTCCTGTCCAGGTGGTGATCCCCTTCTCGGACGAGGAGGAGGCGGTGGCGCTCGCCAACGACTCTCCCTACGGACTGGGCTCGGCCGTCTGGACCCGCGACGTGGGTCGCGCCCACCGGGTGGCGTCCGCACTTACGCACGGCATCGTCTGGGTGAACGACCACCACCGGCTCGACCCCTCCTCCCCCTGGGGCGGCGTGCGGGCGAGCGGGGTCGGTCGCGAGGGGGGCCTCGAGTCGCACCGGGACTTCTCGCACGTCCGGGCGGTCACCGTCCGGACCGCCCCCTCGAGCGTGGACTGGTTTGGTAGGCAGGAGGAGAGGCTCAACTGATGGGACC
>JAKACF010000352.1 GCA_021821585.1 Actinomycetes bacterium | reverse complement strand
ACGGGGGCGGCCGCCCCACCTAAACTCCCGCACGGAGCGCCGGGAAGCCTGGTCGGCACGTCCTCACCGACCCCGGAGGAGAGAGCGTGCCCGGAGACTCCCTCGCCACCGTGGTCGTCACCTTCGTGGTCGGCGCCGCCGCCGCCATCGCGGCGAGCTCCCTCCTCGTCCGGCGGCTCGAGCGCGTCGGGGGGAGCCTCGGCCTCTCCGAGGCCCTGATCGGGCTCGCCACGGCGCTCGCCGCCGACAGCCCGGAGATCACCTCTGCGGTCACGGCGCTGCACTCGGGCCATCGCACCGTCGGCATCGGGGTCGTCCTCGGTTCGAACCTGTTCAACCTCGCCGCCCTGCTCGGCATCGGGGCGATCGTGGCCGGACGGATCGAGCTGCACCGCCGGGTCATCCTGTTCGAGGGCGTCGTCTCGCTCTTCGTCGTGGCGGCGACGCTCGTCCTCGTCACTGGTGCCGCCGGCCCGGTGCCCGCCCTCGTCGTGGCGCTCGCCGGCTTCCTCCCCTACTGCGTCGTGATCGGGCTCGCCCCGCGCACGATCGGCCGCCTGCCGCTCCCTCGGCGCCTCCGGCGCTTTGTCGTGAGGGCCGTCTACGAGGAGGACGTCGAGGTCGGCCCGCACCCGGTCCAGCGCTCGCGTCCCGAGGCCCTCGACATCGCCCTCCTCGCCGCAGCCCTGCTCGTCGTCGTCGTCTCGAGCGTGGCGATGGAGCACGCCGGCGTGGCGCTCGGTGCGCGCTTCGGCTGGGCGGAGATCGTCGTCGGCGGGGTGCTGCTGGCGGCCGTGACGAGCCTGCCGAACGCCGTCGGCGCCGTCTACCTCGCCCGCCGGGGGCGAGGTGCCGCCGTGCTGAGCGAGGCCCTGAACTCGAACGCCCTCAACGTGGTCGTCGGGCTCCTCCTCCCGGCGATCGCCGTCGGCGTCGGGGCGGGAGGCTCGGGCGCGTTCGGCATCGCCGTGTGGTATGGGCTCCTCGGGACGGCGGTGCTCGCCCTCGCCTACGGGGCCGCCGGGCTCTCGCGGGCGAGCGGCGCCCTCGTCGTCGTCGCCTACGCCGGCTTCGTGGTCTGGCTCGTCCTCAGGTGAGCCCTCCCGCAGGTACGCTCTGCCCCTTGGCGCTCGCGGTGCACGGGGAGTGGCGCAGCTTGGTTAGCGCGCCTGCTTTGGGAGCAGGAGGCCGCGGGTTCGAATCCCGCCTCCCCGACGTGGCTCTGTCCGACAGCCGCGGCGATGCGGCCCGCAGCCGATGAAGCTCAAGCTCGACCTGCACGACATCTACAACAAGGGCCGCGACATCGACGCCGCCCTCGCCGGGATCCTCGACGAAGCCGAGAGGAAGAAGGCCTCGGTCGTCGAGATCATCCCGGGCAAGGGGTCGGGCGCACTGAAGAAGCACGTCCTTCGCTTCCTCGAGCAACAGGACGTGAAAGCGCGCTACCAGCGGGTCGAGAAGGACTCGAAGAACTGGGGGCGGCTCTTCGTCCACTTCCGGTGGAAGTGACCCCCGGCGAGCGGCCCCCCGTCGTGGCCCTGCTCCCCGCCGGCGAGCTCGCCCTCGACCTCGCGCCGGCCGTACGGGCCGCCGGGCTGGAGGCGACGTCCGACCCGGCGGCGGCGGATGCCCTTGTGTGGTGCTCGTGGCGGCCGACCGGGCTCGCTCAGGCGCTCGAGGCCGCGCCGCAGTCCAGATGGGTCCAGCTCTCCTATGCCGGGGTCGAGCACTTCCTCGGGCTCATCGACGACTCGAGGACCTGGACCTGCGCCAAGGACATCTACGGCATGAGCGTGGCCGAGCTCGCCCTCGGGCTCCTCCTCGCCGGTGTGCGGGGCATCGACCGGTACCTGAGAGCGTCTTCGTGGCGACGGCTCGAGCAGGGGACGCTCCGGGGCGCCACCGTGCTCGTCTTCGGCGCCGGTGGGATCGGTCGTTCGCTCACCGGGATGCTGGGGCCCCTCGGGCCCCGTGTCCTCGTCGCCTCCCGCTCGGGCAGGCCCGTCGCCGGCGCCGAGGCGCTCACCGCCGCCGAGGGCCGCGAGGCGGTGGCGAGCTCCGACGCCGTCGTCCTCGCCGTGCCCCTCACCGAGGAGACCAAGGGCCTCGTCGACTCGGACTTCCTCGCCGACATGAAGCCGACCGCCTGGCTCGTCAACGTCGCCCGGGGTGGCGTCGTCGTGACCGACGACCTCGTCCGGGCGCTCGAGGAGCACACGATCGCCGGTGCCGCGCTCGACGTCACCGACCCCGAGCCACTGCCCGACGGGCATCGGCTCTGGCAGCTCGACAACGCCATCGTCACACCGCACGTGGCCAGCAGCGACGAGCTCGGCGCCGCCGACCTGGCGGCCCTCGTCGAGGAGAACTGCCGCCGGTTCCGGACTGGCCGGCCCCTTCGCGGGGTCGTCGACCCGGCGGCGGGCTACTGAGTCACCTGTGAACGAGCGCCGTCGTCAGCCGAAGCGCTCGAGCGCCATAGCGGCCGCGAGCACGACCACCCCCCACGACAGCGCGTGCAGCGCCTGCTCGATCGGTTCGATCAGGAACGCCTCGTCGATCCGCCGGACGCCGGCCCTCTTTGACACGAGCACGCCTTCGACGTGCTCGGTGGACCGGCGAACCAGCCGTGCGCGGGCGCTGAGAGACCGCTGGGCACGCGAGAGGGCGTAGGCCGCCACCGCCGCCAGGACAGCCGCCGGGGCGAGGGTGCGCGCCTCGGCCACGTAGCCGACGAGGACGGGAAAGGAGCCCCAGGAGAGGGCGAAGACGGCGTCGCGGTGGACGGCGCCGTGGAACAGCTCCATGTCGTAGGCGACGACGAGGAAGACGCCGACCACGATGAAGGGGAGGAGCACGAGCCCGACTCGCAGGATGCCGAGCACGCCGAGGAGGACGGCACCGCCGAGACCGGCGACCGAGGCTCCAAGCAGCGCCGTCGAGGAGATGGCGGTGCCGAGCGGCCGCCCATGCAGCTCGTCGAGGCAGTGGGCTGCCACCCCGACGGCGAGGAAGAAGGCGAGCAGGCTGCCGGCGAGCGGGACGACGTCTCCCTCCGGGGCGAGCGCAGCGCCGATCACGACGTAGCCGAGATGCCAGGCCGTGTACGGGGGATGGAGCA
>JAKACF010000351.1 GCA_021821585.1 Actinomycetes bacterium | reverse complement strand
GAATCCCTCCGAGCGCGCACGGAGGTCTTCACGTTTGGACCTCGCCCATCTTCACATTTGGGTGTGACACCCTGCGGACGGCCCCTCGGCGGGCCGTTCGTCGCGCTTGGGCCCGCGCCAGCCCGCGCCGCACTCGCCAGGGACCGGTGACCTCCGAGGCGGCGCGCGACTACGGCGGTGCGTCCGCAGCCGTCCGGGCAAGGTCGGCGAGGGTCCGCCGCCGCCGTCGGCGCGGCCTCGGCTCCGGTGGAGTCCGCCGTTGTCGAGCTTCCTCGAGCTCATGGGCCTCGAAGGCGTCGACGAGGCCGAAGTTCACGACCACGCAGGCACAGGCGAGGAACAGGGCGAGCGGGGTGAGCCCGAGGAGCTTGCACCAGCCGCGGACGTCGAGGTTGATGCCCGCCGGGTCCTTGAGACGCGAGTTCGATCGCTCGACGGCGCTGCGCCGTGCGTAGGAGGAGCGCCAGGCCGAAGACGGGTAGTCGTGGGCTTGCGCGGTCTTCGCGTTCACCTGTGGCGGGACCGTGAGGCTCTGCTTGATGCAGCAGGCCGGCGGGACCGGTGGCGGCTCGAGGATCTCGGGCAGGTGCGGTGGGCGAGCCATCGAGGCCGGCCGGAGCGGGCAGCGGCACTTGGCCGCAACGGCCGGACAGCCCACGCGGTGATAGCCGTCGGCGTCGTCGCTTGTGAGCCGGGAGAGCTTGTAGCGCGACAGCTCCGCGCTCTTCTCGTCGTGCGCGGCCGCCTGCTCGGGGCTCGCGCCCCGGGGAAGCGGTCCGAGGCCGAAGAGCGCCTTTGGGGTTCCGGGGCAGTACAGGTTGCCGTTCGCGCAGATCGCGCCGGAGAAGGTGCCCTTCATCCCCCGGTCTGCCGGGTGCAGGTCGATGACGAGGCGAGCACCGACCCGTCGAAGCGGCAGGGCGAAGTGCTCGGGCACCTTGTGGGCATAGCCGGAATCGGCGAGGACCTCGTGGACGACGACGCCGCACGTCGCGCTGCTCACGACGACGCGGGTGAAGCCCGGCACGGGATCGTGACGGCACGAGGCGAGCTGGCATCGGCGGATGAGCTCGGGCACGGCTGCGCCGTGCCCGCTTCTCACCATCGTCATCAACGAGGCGTAGTAGCCGAAGAAGAGCTCGTCGCGCTGTCCCGGGCCCTCGCCGCGCCGGTGCCCCCATGCGGCCTCCGGATCGGCGCACGGCCCGTCCTTCTTTGAGGGCGGGCGGGAGAAGCTCGCGACGTCGGTCCAGTCGATCGCATACGAGCCCGAGGCGTCCTTGTAGCGGGAGGGCACGCTCGCCTCGACGAGGGCGTCGCACAGCTGTTGGAGGAGATCCGACGCCGCCCCATCGGGGCGGTCCTTTTGCAGCACCGCACAGAGGCGCTCGGTCGTGTAGGTGAGCTGGCGGTAGGTGAGGGTGTGCGGGCCACCCCTCCAGGTGGCGACGACCCCGAGGCGCTCGCGCTCGGCCGGCTCGAGGCCGCACAGGGCGGCGTGCACGGCCGTCAGGTGCGCGCTCTTGTGCCCGCGTGCGAGGCAGAGGTGCATCCCAACGAGCAGCGTGCGCAACGAGCACTGCCGGGGCCGAACCCCGAGCCCAAGGCGCGCCTCGAGCCCGGCGATCTCACTGGCGATCCCTGGTGCATCGAGCACCGCCTCGATGCGCCCGAGCAGGCTCATGGCGAAACAGGCCCACCACGAACCGTGGCGGCGCCGAGGAGGGCCACCGCCGTCTCCTCCGGCGTCGCCTCGAGGTGGCCGACGAGATCCCCGAGGCGCTGGGAGCAGGTGATCCCCGCCGCGTCCATGAAGGCTTTGAGCCCGATCGCCTCGGCCATCGCGACGAGGTAGCTCGAGCGAAGCCGCGCCGGCTCGAGGCGGGGCAGGTCGAGACCGCCAGACAGCGACCGGATGAGCGGGTTCGTGACGTTGTGGCTCTGCGGGTTCTGGCCAGCAACGAGGTAGCGGTCCCCGAAGAAGGAGGCGGCCGAGACGAGGCGGTCGTGGTAGTCGGCGAGCACCGGCACGGCGCGGGGACGCCGTCCGGTGACGCACACGAGCACCCCGCCCGAGCGCAAGACGACGTCGGCGCCGCGAACGCTCCGAAGCTCTGCGCCGATGAGGCCCGCGCCCGCCCCGAGGCAGATGAGCGCGTTGGCCCGAGCCCGACGCAGCGCCGTCGGCTGGGCGTCACAGAGGGCGAGGTAGGAGGCGAGCTCCCGGGCCGAGTAGGGCGCCTTCGCCCGCTCCCTTGGCATCGCGACCGGAACAGTTGGCGCGAAGGCGACGGCGTGTTTGGCGAGGTGGCGCAGGTTCGAGCGCAGCGTGCGTCGCGTCGGTGCCGAGCCGGCCCGCGACGAGGCGCAGAAGCGCTCGATCACCGAGGGGTGAAGGACGACCTTCGCCTCGAGCTCGAGGCCGATCGACAAGGCGTACTCGGCGAGCTTGCCGGCCGCGAACAGAAGCGCCCGGGCGCGCGCCGGGCTGTTCGGCTCGGCCACGGCGACGACCGTCCTCGCGAAGCGACCAACCGCCTCGCTGTGGCGGCGCGGCGCGAAGGAGGCGAGGACGCTGCCCACGTCCACGGACGGCCCGGTCATCGGACCGTATAGATACAGTACGATAGCGGCGTGGTGGTGGATCCCCCGTGGCAAGCTGACGTGTGGGCTTGAGCCGCGCGCACAAGGACGAGGCGAGGCGCATCGCGACCGAGCTCGCCGAGATCGCCACCTCCGCAAAGGTGCTGCCCGGCAGCATCGCTGAGCGCCGCACCCACTGCGGCCGTTCGGGCTGTCGGTGCATGGCCGATCCGCCCCGACCGCACGGTCCCTACTTCCAGTGGACCCGCAAGGTCGCGAGCAAGACCGTCGGCAGGTGGCTGTCAGCCGAGCAGGCCGCGGACTACCGGGTCTTCATCGAGAACGATCGCCGTCTGCACGAGCTGGTCGCCCGCCTCGAGGCGATCGGCGTCGCTGCCCTCGAGGCTGACCCCCGCACCCGGCGCCAGGCCTGAGCGACGCGTTGTGGACAGCGCGCGGGCGGCCCGTGCTTAGCCCGCGGATGGACGCATCTTCAGCGAGCAAAGGCGCAGCTCAGGCCCAAACGTGAAGACCTCACCACTTCCCGACA
>JAKACF010000350.1 GCA_021821585.1 Actinomycetes bacterium | reverse complement strand
GTCACCCCGCCGGCCCACCCCTTCGCCGAGGGACCGCTCTCCGACGCCGTCCGCCGGGCGCTCGCGCTCTCCGACGCCGTCGTGCGGCTCCCGCCGGCAGCCGAGCGCCAGCCGGTCGTCGAGGCGACCCTGGCGGCGACCGCGGCGGGGGAGGGCACCGGCCCGCTCGTCCTCGTCGAGTCCCGCGACGACGCCGCCCGGCTCGCCGCCCGGCTCGAGCGCGCCGGCTGGCCGGTCGCCCGCTACCCCGAGGAGTGGGCGGCGGCCGCCACGCCCGGGCGGGTCGTCGTCGGCACCCGCAACGCCGTCTTCTCGCCCCGGCGCCCGAGCGTCGTGGTCGTCCTCGACGCCCACTCGGAGTCCTACCGCTCCGAGCGGGCCCCCACCTTCGACGCCCGCGTCGTCGCCGCCGAGCGGGCGGCAGGCGCCGGCTGCCCGGTGCTGTTCGTGACGCCCTGCCCGCCGCTCGAGCTCCTCGAGGGACGCCGCCTCGTCACCCTCGGGCCGGCCGGGGAGCGGGCCGGATGGGGGACCGTCTCGGTCCTCGACTCCCGGGAGGAGGACCCGGCCGAGCGGGGCTACCCCTCCCTCCTCGTCTCCTTCGTGCGCCAGGCGGCCGCAGCCGGCGACCGCCCGGTCGTGTGCGTCCTCGACCGCGTGGGGCGGGCGCGCCTGCTCACCTGCGGCGGCTGCCGGGAGGTGCAGCGCTGCGACCGCTGCGGCGCCGCCCTCGTCCAGCTGGAGCGGCCGGCGCCCGGCGAGGTGGGGGAGCTCTCCTGCCCCCGTTGCCGGGCGGGACGGGTGGCGGTCTGCACCTCCTGCGGCTCGGCGCGCCTGCGGGTGCAAAGGGCCGGGGTCTCCCGGGCGCGTGAGCAGCTCGAGGCGGTGACCGGTCTCGAGGTGGGCGAGGTGAGCGGCCCGCGGGCCGAGGTCCCCCCGACGCCGGTCCTCATCGGCACCCAGGCGGTCCTCCACCGGGTCCGGGCCGCCTCGCTCGTCGCCTTCCTCGACTTCGACCAGGAGCTCCTCGCCCCCCGCCTCCGGGCGGCCGAAGAGGCGCTCAGCCTGCTCGCCCGCTCGGTCCGCCTCGTCGGCGGCCGCGGCGCCGGCCGGGTCGTGATCCGCACGAGCCTGCCCGACCACGAGGTCGTCCGGGCCGCCCGGGCGGGCGACCCGGGACCCGTCGAGGCGGCCGAGCGGGAGCGCCGCCTCCTGCTCGGCCTGCCGCCCTTCTCGGCCATGGCCCGCCTCTCGGGCCCGGGCGCGCCCGAGCTCGTCGCCCGGCTCGGGCCGGGGGTGGCGACGGCCCGGGTGGGCGACGCCGTCGTCGTCACCGCCCCCGACCACGAGGTGCTGGCGGCGTCCCTCGACGGCCTGCGTGCCGGGGAGCCGAACGGCTGGGCGGACCTCGACGTCCGGGTGGAGGTCGACCCGGTCGACCTGTGACCCCCGGCCGGCGCCCGAGCCGCCTGACCTGCTAGCATGTGAGGGTCAGCACGTGCTGACGCCTTGTCGCGAACGGCGCGGCAAGACCCGTTGCTTCCCGAGTCAGGTCAGAGCGACCGGCCGGTACCAGAAGAAGGTCAGCTTTTCACGCATGCCCGACAAGACGGCAACGATCGCCGAGCACCGGCTCCACGAGACCGACACCGGGTCGCCCGAGGTCCAGGTGGCGCTCTTGACCGAGCGCATCAACCACCTGACCGAGCACCTGAAGGTGCACCGCGGTGACCACCACACCCGCCGGGGACTCATGAAGCTCATCGGCCGCCGCCGCCGTCTGCTCGACTACGTGAAGGCGAACGACGTCGACCGGTACCGGGCCCTCATCGCCCGCCTCGGCATCCGGCGCTAGCCAGGGTCGCGACACCCCGGGCGGCGCGGCCGCCCACACATAGGGGCGTCCGTGCCGGAGTGCCCGGCGCGGTGTCCGAAGATCCATCCGGCGCCAGCGGTTGTCAGCTGCCAGTCGCCGGATACCACGAAGGTGGTGTCCGACGACTGGGAACTGGCCGATGCGGGCGCCTCGACAAAGGAGTGCCATGGCTGACGCCATCACCGTCTCGGCTCCCGTGAGCGGGACCGACAAGACCCTGTCCTTCGAGACCGGCAAGCTCGCCGGTCAGGCCGACGGGGCCGTCCTCGCCCGCCTCGGCGACACGATCGTCCTCGTGACCGCCACGGCGGCCCGCAAGGTGAGGGAGGGGACCGACTTCTTCCCCCTCACCGTCGACGTCGAGGAGCGCATGTACGCCGCGGGCAAGATCCCGGGCTCGTTCTTCCGCCGGGAGGGCCGGGCGACCGACCAGGCGATCCTGATCGACCGGCTCATCGACCGCCCGCTGCGCCCGTCGTTCCCAGAGGGGTTCCGCAACGAGGTCCACATCGTCGGCACCGTCTTCGGCGCCGACCTCGAGAACCCGCACGACGTCCTCGCCATCAACGGCGCCTCGGCTGCCCTCATGTGCTCGGGCATCCCCTTCGACGGCCCGATCGGGGCGGTCCGGATCGCCTACACGACCGGGGGCGTCTGGGTCGGGCACCCGACCTACCAGGAGGGCGACGACTCCACCTTCGAGCTCGTCGTCGCCGGCCGGGCCCTCGGCGACGAGCCGGACGCCGAGATCGCCATCATGATGGTCGAGGCGGGCGGCACCGAGCGCGCCTGGCAGTACTACGCGGAGGGCGCCCCGAAGGTGACCGAGGAGGTCATCGCCGAGGGCCTCGAGGCCGCCAAGACCTGGATCCGGGAGTCGATCGAGCTGCAGCGCCAGCTCGTCTCGAAGGCCGGCAAGAAGGAGACCATGGCCTTCGAGCTCTTCGTCGACTACGCCGAGGAGGTCTTCTCCCGCGTGCAGGAGGTCGGCGCCGAGCTCATCGAGAAGGCGAACGCCGTCCCGGGCAAGGCGGAGCGCAACGCGGCCCTCGACGCGGCGGGCGAGCAGGTCATGGCCGCCCTCGCCGAGGAGTTCCCCGAGCGCGACCGCGAGGTGAAGGCCGCCATCCGCTCGCTCACGAAGAAGATCGTCCGCCGGCGCATCGTCGAGGAGGGCATCCGCATCGACGGGCGCGGCCCGAGCGACATCCGCCCGCTCTCGGCCGAGGTCGGCCTGATCCCGACGGCGCACGGCTCGGGGCTG
>JAKACF010000028.1 GCA_021821585.1 Actinomycetes bacterium | reverse complement strand
CGATCGCCCAGACGACGAGGCTCTGGCCACGGCTGGCGTCGCCGCAGCAGAACACCCCCGGCTCGCTCGTCTCGAAGCCCGGCCCCACCTCGACGTTGCCCCGCCGGTCGAGCTCGAGCCCGAGCTCGGCGACGAGCCCGCCCCGTTCCGGCCCGCTGAAGCCGAGCGCCAGCAGGACGAGCCCGGCCGGGAGCTCGGAGGCGCTCCCCTCGACGGGGACGAACACCGGGCGGCCGTCCGCGCTCTCGCGCCGGACCTCGCAGAGAGCGAGGGCGCGCACCCGGCCCTCCGCGTCGCCGAGGAAGGCGGTCGTCGACACCGAGAAGAGCCGGGTCCCCCCCTCCTCGTGGGCGGACGAGGTCCGCAGCACCACCGGCCAGGTCGGCCACGGGTTGTCGGCCGCCCGCTCGAGCGGGGGCGCCGGCATGATCTCGAGCTGGACGACCGAGGTGGCCCCCTGCCGGAGGGCGGTGCCGAGGCAGTCGGCGCCCGTGTCGCCGCCGCCGATGATCACGACGTCCCTTCCGGCGGCGTCGAGGCGGGCCCGGGCGAGGCCGCCCTCGAGAGCGAGGTTGGCGCCCTTCAGGTACTCCATGGCGAGGTGGACGCCCGAGAGCTCCCGCCCCGGGACCTCGAGGTCCCGGGGGGCGGTGGCGCCGACGGCCAGCACGAGGGCGTCGAAGGACTCCCGCAGCTCGCCGGCGGGCACGAGGGCCGCCCCCGGGGCGGCGGCGCCGGCCGCTCCGCTCCCGCCCCCGCCGACGACCACGCCGGTGCGGAACTCGGTGCCCTCCGCCTCCATCTGGGCGAGGCGGCGGTCGAGGACGGCCTTCTCCATCTTGAACCCGGGGATCCCGTAGCGCAGCAGGCCGCCCGGGCGCTCTGCCCGCTCGAAGACCACGACCCGGTGGCCGGCCCTCGTCAGCTGCTGGGCGGCCGCCAGGCCGGCCGGTCCCGAGCCCACGACGGCGACCGACCGGCCGCTCGTGTGCACCGGCCTTCTCGGCTCGAGGCCGCCCGAGGCGGCGTGCTCGGCGAGCTCGAGCTCGACCTGCTTGATGAGCACGGGCTCGGAGGCGATCCCGAGGACGCAGGAGCCCTCGCAGGGCGCAGGGCAGAGCCGGCCGGTGAACTCCGGGAAGTTGTTGGTGGCCGCCAGCCGCTCGGCGGCGTCGTCGAGGCGCCCGGCGGAGACGAGGTCGTTCCACTCCGGGACGAGGTTGCCGAGCGGGCACCCCTCGTGGCAGAAGGGGATCCCGCAGGCCATGCAGCGCGAGGCCTGCTCGCCGAGGGCGCCGGGCGCGAGCGGCAGGTAGACCTCCCGCCAGTCCCCGAGCCGCTCGGCGACCGGCCGGCGCGCCGGCGGGGTGCGGCCGATGCGCAGGAAGCCCCTCGGGTCACCCATTGGACGCCGCCATGATCGCCTCCTCGACGACCTCGCCGTCGGCGACGGCCCGGCGCGTCGCCTCGAGCACCCTCGAGTAGTCACGCGGCATCACCTTCACGACCTCCGACAGCGCCTCGGTCCGGCGGGCGAGGAGGGCCGCCGCCGCCTTCGAGCGGGTCTCGGCGAGGTGGCGCTCGAGGAGGGAGGAGACGAGCCGGCGGTCCTCCTCGTCGAGCGGCTCGAGGGTGACCATCTCGTGGTTCAGCCGGCGAGGGAGCGCCCCGGCGGGGTCGTGGACGTAGGCGACGCCGCCCGACATCCCCGCCGCGAAGTTGCGGCCGGTGGGCCCGATGACGAGGACG
The DNA here is from genome assembly GCA_021821585.1 of Actinomycetes bacterium. Classification (GTDB taxonomy): domain Bacteria; phylum Actinomycetota; class Acidimicrobiia; order Acidimicrobiales; family Bog-793; genus JAKACF01. The sequence continues at coordinate 15,066 of JAKACF010000028.1, read as the reverse complement.
GTCCCCCCCGTCATGTACTCGCAGCCGTGGTCTCCGACGCCTTCGACGACCACCGTCGCCCCCGAGTTGCGCACGGCGCAGCGCTCGCCCACCTGCCCGGAGATGAAGGCCTCCCCCGCCGTCGCCCCGTACAGCACGACGTTGCCGGCGATGACCTGCTCCTCGGCGGGCCCCGGCGAGGCCTCGTCGGGCCGGACGACGAGCCGCCCCCCAGAGAGCCCCTTTCCGAGGTAGTCGTTCGCCTCGCCGACGAGCTCGAGGGTGATCCCCCGGGGCACGAAGGCGCCGAGGCTCTGGCCGGCCGAGCCCCGCAGCAGAACGTGGATCGTCCCCTCCGGCAGGCCGGCCGCCCCGTGGCGGCGGGTGACCTCGTAGCCGAGCATCGTCCCGACGCAGCGGTCGAGGTTGCGCACCGGGAGCTCGAGGCGGACCGGGGAGGCCGTCTCGAGGGCGGCCGCCGCCCGGGCGACGAGCTCCCGGTCGAGCGTCTCGTCGAGGCCGTGGTCCTGGCTCACCTGCTGGCGGAGGACCGCACCCGGCGGCGGCGGGACGAGCAGGGGCGACAGGTCGAGGGCGGCCGCCTTGTGGAAGTGCTCGAGCGCCCGTGCCGTCCCGAGGCACTCGACGTGGCCGACGGCCTCGTCGAGGCTGCGGAAGCCGAGGGCCGAGAGCAGCTCGCGGACCTCCTCGGCGAGGTACTCGAAGAAGGTCTCGACGAACTCCGGCCGGCCCGTGAAGCGGCGGCGCAGCTCCGGGTTCTGGGTGGCGATGCCGACCGGGCAGGTGTCGAGGTGGCAGACGCGCATCATGACGCAGCCCGAGACGACGAGCGGGGCGGTGGCGAACCCGAACTCCTCGGCGCCGAGCAGGGCGGCGACGACGACGTCACGCCCGGTCTTGAGCTGCCCGTCGACCTGGAGGACGACGCGCTCCCGGAGGCCGTTTCGCACGAGGGTCTGCTGGGTCTCGGCCAGGCCGAGCTCCCAGGGCGTGCCGGCGTGCTTCAGGGAGGTGAGGGGGGCGGCCCCCGTCCCGCCGTCGTGCCCGGAGACGAGGACCACGTCCGCGTGCGCCTTGGCGACCCCGGCCGCCACCGTGCCGACGCCCACCTCCGAGACGAGCTTCACCTGGATGCGGGCGGCCGGGTTGGCGTTCTTCAGGTCGAAGATGAGCTGGGCGAGGTCCTCGATCGAGTAGATGTCGTGGTGCGGCGGCGGGGAGATCAGCCCGACGCCCGGCGTCGAGTGCCGCGTCCGGGCGATCCAGGGGTAGACCTTGTGACCGGGCAGCTGGCCGCCCTCGCCGGGCTTGGCGCCCTGGGAGATCTTGATCTGGATGTCGTCGGCGTTCACGAGGTACTCGCTCGTCACCCCGAAGCGGCCGGAGGCGACCTGCTTCACCGCCGAGCGCCGTGAGTCGCCGTTCTCGTCGGGGACGAAGCGGGCCGGGTCCTCTCCCCCCTCCCCCGTGTTCGACCTGCCCCCCAGCCGGTTCATGGCGACGGCGAGCGTCTCGTGCGCCTCGGCCGAGATCGAGCCGTAGCTCATCGCCCCGGTGGCAAAGCGCCGGACGATGGCGCCCACGGGCTCCACCTCCTCGAGCGGCACCGGCGGCCGGGGGGCTCCCGGCCCCGTCTTCAGCTCGAGCAGGCCGCGGAGGGTGGCGAGGCGCTCGGACTGGTCGTCGACGAGGCGGCTGTACTCCTTGAAGATCTCGTAGCGGCGCGACCTCGTGGCGTGCTGCAGCTTGAAGACCGTCTTCGGGTTGAACAGGTGGTGCTCGCCCTCCCGGCGCCACTGGTACTCGCCCCCGGTCTCGATCTCGAGCCGGCCCGGCAGATCGGCGTCCTCGCCGAAGGCTGCGTCGTGCCGGCGGGCGACCTCCTCGGCGAGGACGTCGAGGCCGACGCCCCCGAGCCGGCTCGGCGTGCCGGTGAAGTAGGCCTCGACGAGCCCCTTGTCGAGGCCGACCGCCTCGAAGACCTGCGCCCCGGTGTAGGAGGCGATGGTCGAGATGCCCATCTTCGACATCACCTTCAGGATCCCCTTCGAGGCCGCCTTCAGGTAGTTGCGGATGGCGCGGCGCTCGCTCAGCTCACCGAGCTCGCCGCGGCGCGCCATCTCGGCGATCGAGTCGAAGGCGAGGTAGGGGTTGACGGCGGCGGCCCCGTAGCCGACGAGCAGGGCAAGGTGGTGCACCTCGCGGGCGTCGCCCGACTCGACGACGAGGCCCACCCGCGTCCGCTCCCGCTCCCGCACGAGGTGGTGGTGGACCGCGGCGGTGAGCAGCAGCGAGGGGATCGGGGCGTACTCGGCGTTGGCGTGCCGGTCGGAGAGGACGATGATGTTGGCCCCGAGCGCCACGGCCTCGGAGACCCGGGCGCAGACCCGCTCGAGGGCCGCCTCGAGCCCCCGGCCGCCCTCTCGCACCGGGAAGAGGCCGTCGACGGCGAAGGCCTCGAAGCCCGGGTTCTCGCCCCCCTCGTTCACATAGAGCAGCTTGGCGAGGGACTCGTTGTCGAGCACCGGCACCGGCAGGAGGATCTGGCGGCACGACTGCGGGCCGGGCTCGAGCAGGTTCGACTCCGGGCCGATGGTCGCCTCGAGCGAGGTGACGAGCTCCTCACGGATGGCGTCGAGCGGGGGGTTCGTCACCTGGGCGAAGAGCTGGGTGAAGTAGTCGAAGCACAGCCGCGGCCGCGACGAGAGGACGGCGACGGGGGTGTCGGAGCCCATGGATCCGATCGGCTCCGCCCCGGTGCGGGCCATCGGCCCGAGGATCAGCGAGAGCTCCTCGCGGGTCACCCCGAAGAGCCGCTGCTGGCGGACCACCGAGGCGTGCTGGGGGACGAGCATGTGCCGGGGCGCCAGGTCGTCCAGGTGGACGAGGCCCTGGCGGAGCCACTCGCCGTAGGGATGCTCGGCGGCGAGAGAGGCCTTCACGGCCTCGTCGTCGACGATGCGCCCCTCGGCGGTGTCGACGAGGAACATCCGCCCCGGGCGGAGGCGTCCCCGGCGGACGACCCGCTCGGCTGGGAGGTCGAGCACGCCCGCCTCCGAGGCGAGGACGACGAGGCCGTCGTCGGTCACGGCGTAGCGCGCGGGGCGGAGACCGTTGCGGTCGAGCACGGCCCCGACGAGGCGCCCATCGGTGAAGGCGACGGCCGCCGGACCGTCCCAGGGCTCCATGAGCGAGGCGTGGAAGCGGTAGAAGCCCCGGCGGGCACCGTCCATCTCGGCGTGGTTCTCGAAGGCCTCGGGGATCATCATCAACAGCGCGTGCGGGAGCGTGCGCCCCCCGAGGTGGAGCAGCTCGAGCACCTCGTCGAAGGAGGCGGAGTCGCTCGCCCCCGGGGTGACGACGGGGAGGATGCGCGAGAGGTCGCCCCCGAGCAGCTCCGAGGACATGAGGGCCTCGCGGGCCCGCATCCAGTTCCGGTTGCCCCGGACGGTGTTGATCTCCCCGTTGTGGGCGACGAGGCGGTAGGGATGGGCGAGCGGCCAGGACGGGAAGGTGTTGGTCGAGAAGCGGGAGTGGACGAGGGCGATCTCGCTCGTCAACCGGGCGTCGCCGAGATCCAGGAAGAAGGCCCGCAGCTGGTGGGTGGCGAGCATGCCCTTGTAGACGAAACTGCGGGACGACAGCGAGCAGAAGTAGACGTCCGCCAGTGCGTGCTCGGCCCGCTTGCGCAGGACGTAGAGCCGCCGCTCGAGCTCGAGCGGCGAGCCGGCCGGCGCGACCGGCACGACGACCGGCTGGAGGAACGAGGGGGCGACCGCCCGGGCCGCACCGCCGGCGGCGGCGAGGTCGACCGGCACCTCCCGCCAGTGGGCGACCGAGAGGCCCTCGGCCGCCGCCAGCTCGTCGATCGTCGCCTGCGCCCGCCTGGCCCGGGCGGGCTCGGGCGGGAGGAAGACGAGGCCCGACCCGTAGCCGCCGGGCGGCGGCAGGATGACGCCGGCCGCCTCGGCGGAGGCGCGCACCAGCCTGTCGGGCATCTGGAGCGAGATGCCGGCCCCGTCACCGGTTTCGGGGTCGGCCCCGAAGGCCCCCCGGTGCGCCAGGTGGTCGAGCGCCTCGAGGCCGAGCTCGACGACGCGATGGCTCGGCGTGCGCGTCAGGGTGGCCACGAAGGCGATGCCGCAGGCGTCGTGCTCGAACCCGGGGTCGTAGAGGCCGTGGCGATCGGCGGTCGTGTTCATGGCGTCCTCGATGTGTCGTCTCACGACACGGGACGCCCTTGGCCCTGCCGGTCAGTCAAGCGTACATGGCCGGGCCCCGCCGCCGGGACACCGGGCCGCGAGGGTCAGCGGCGGCGCTTCTTGCGCGGCCGGGGAGGCCCCTGGCGCGTGCCGTTGCGCGCCGGGCCCCCGGTCGGGCCGGAGGCCCGTCCGTTCGAGGAGCCGTTGGCGACCTCCCGGGCCGGCAGCGCCGCCGGGCCGCCGTCCGGCTCGGCGGCGAGCGCGTCGAGCTCGTCGACCTCCTCGTCCGTCTCCTCCGGCACCGGCGCGACCGGACGGCTCGCCATCGGCCGGAGCGGCCCGCGGGGCTCGGCTGCCGCCCCCCCGCCCGAGCGTCGCCGGCGGCGGGAGCCGCCTGCCGCCACGCTGCGATCCTCGAGGGCGCCGGCGGCGACGGCCGCCGGGCTGAGCAGCATCTGGGCGGCGCCGCGGGACTCGAGACGGGCCCGGATCTGGCGGTAGCGCGGCTCGCGCTCCTTCAGGACGGCGACGAGCGGGGACGCGATGAAGATCGAGGAGTAGGCCCCGCTCGCCAACCCGATCAACAGCGCCAGGCCGAAGTACTGCAGCGTCGTGGCGCCGAGGAAGTCGGCCCCGAGGACGAGGACCGCCAGGATCGGCAGGATGGCGACGAGCGAGGTGTTGAGCGAGCGGGCGAGCGTCTGGTTCATCGAGAGGTTGACGACGTCGGAGAAGGTGAGCTTGCCGCTCGAGCCGAGGCCCTTGGTGTTGTCCCGGATCCGGTCGAAGACGACGATCGTGTCGTAGAGCGAGTACCCGAGGATCGTGAGGAAGGCGACCACGGTGTCCGGCGTCACGAGGAAGCCGGTGAGCGAGTAGATCCCGACGGTGACGAGGATGTCGTGCAGCACCGCGATGATGGCCGCCAGCGCCATCTTCCACTCGAAGAAGATCGAGATGTAGAGGGCGATCATGATGAAGAAGACGATGAGGGCGATGATCGCCTTGTGGGTGATCTGGCTCCCCCAGGTGGGGCCGACCTGCTGGACGGTGACCGAGGCGACCGAGGAGTGATGGGTCGCCGTGGCGAGGGCCTTCGAGACCTCGTTGGCGAGCGGCCCCGTCGTGACCGACTTGTTGTTGCCGAGCTTCGCCTGGACCTCGATCGTCTGGTTCTTGCCCGATCCGAGCAGCGTCACGCTGGCGCCCGAGAGGCCGTAGCTCCCGATCGCCGACCGGGCCTCGGACACCGTCGCCCCGTTGGCGGCCACCTGCCAGGACGTGCCGCCGACGAACTGGATGTCGAAGTTCAGGCCGCGCAGCCCGAGCGAGAGCACGCCGGCGAGGATGACGACCGCCGAGGCCGTGAACCAGCTCTTGCGCCGCCGGACGAAGTCGAACTTGGTCTGGCCGTAGTAGAGGCGGCGGAACCCGCCGATGAGGCCCCGCCGCTCGGTCGGGGACTCCTCGAGCGCGGTCGGAGAGTCGCTCATGTGGTCCCCTCGCTGCCGGCGGCCGCCAGCCCGCGGGCGATGCCGAGGTGGCGCGCCTCGGTGAAGATCCGGTTCCGGCCGAGCAGGATGACGAGGGGCCGGGTGAAGAAGTAGGCGGTGAAGACGTCGATGATCGTCGACAGGCCGAGCATGAAGGCGAAGCCCCGCACGGCGCCGACCGACAGCCACCACAAGACGAGGGCGCCGATGAGCGAGACGGCGTCGGCCGACAGGATCGTGCGGTAGGCGCTCTTGAAGCCACGGTCCACCGAGGCGCGGACGGATCGTCCCGCCCGGACCTCGTCTTTCAGCCGCTCGAAGTAGACGACGTAGGAGTCGACCGTGATGCCGATCGAGACGATGAGGCCGATGATGCCCGAGAGGTCGAGGGTGAGCTGGAAGGAGCTGTGCCCGAGGGCGGTCACGATCCCGTACAACAACGCGGCCGTCGTCGCCAGCCCGAGGACGGCGACGATGCCGAGGGCCCGGTAGTAGAAGATCATGTACAGCATCACGAGCAGCAGCCCGAGCAGGCCGGCGAGGAGCCCGGCGTGCAGCGAGGACGCCCCGAGCGTCGGGGAGACCACCTGTGTGGTCTGGGGGGCGAGCGTCACCGGCAGGGCGCCGTAGTTGAGGTCGACGGCGAGCGAGTTGGCGCTGGCGGAGCTGAAGTTCCCCGTGATCTGCCCGGAGCTGCCGAACTGGGCACCCGTCGCGTCGATCGAGGGGGCGGAGATCACCTCGCCGCCGAGGTCGTCGGCGACGAACTTGTGGTAGTTGCGGTTGGCGAGGTTGTCCCAGATCTGGGTGCCCGGACGCGTGAGGCTGAACTGGATGATCCAGTTGTTGCTGGAGGTGAAGGTCGGGGTGGCGCTCGCGATCACCGCCCCGGTCGCCTGGGCCGGGCCCAGCTCGTAGCGGAAGGGGAAGCCCTTCTGCTCGAGGAGCACGATCGAGTTCGGGTTGTCGTAGCCCGGCGGCGTCGTCTTGTAGTGCGCGAGCAGCGAGTAGGGCTGGGGGCTCGGCGTGCTCGTGGTCGGCTGGAGCACCGACGGGCAGGCGGGCGGCTCACGGTACCCGCCGGCGGCCGCGCCGGAGGACTTCTTGCCCGTGCCCGTGGAGCTCGACGGCGCCGTCGAGCTCGTCGTCGTGGTGGGGGCCTTCGTCGTCGTCGTGGTCGAGCCGGGCGACGAGCTCGTGGTCGTCGTGGTCGAGCCCGACTTGTTCGCCGCCCCGGCGTACGGCGGGGCGTAGCAGAGCACCGGGCGGAAGTACAGCTGGGCCGTCGCGCCGAGGTGCTTCTCCACGTCGCGGGCGTTCTTCACACCCGGCAGCTGGACGACGACGTCGTTGCCCTGGACGTTGATGTTCGGCTGGCTCACGCCGTAGGCGTTCGCCCGGTTCTCGAGGATGCTGACGACGGTGTTCAGCTTCTCCTGCGACACCGGCTTGCCGGTCGAGCACTGCGTCGTCGAGCCCTTGGCGGCCGGGCAGTAGACGACCGAGAGGCCGCCCCGCAGGTCGAGCCCGAGGAGCGGCTTCCACTGGGCCGCCAGGACCCCCACGAACGCACCGACACAGACGACGCAGGTGAGCACGACGCTCAGGACATGCCCCCGCTTCATCAGGCTTCCCTGTCGTCTCCGTCGTGGGTCGGGGTGCCGCCGGTCTCGTCGAAGGCCGACTCGTGCACCGTCTCGTCATGGTCCCGCTCGGGCGAGACGCCGTTGGTCGACTCCGGCGCCACCATCGGCGCGCCCTCGGCGCGGGGGGCGATGTCCTCGTCGCTCACGGCCGGCGGGGTCCTCCGCCCGATGGCCGCCTTCAGCACCTCGATCTCGGTGTTGGGGGCGATCTGGATGCGGGCCCGGTCGCCCTCGAGCCAGGTGACGCGCCCGATGATGCCGGAGGTCAGCATGACCTCGTCACCGATCTCGATGGACTGCTGGGTCTGCTGGGTCTTGCGCGCCCGCTGACGCTGCGGGCGGACGAGGAGGAAGTAACCGGCTGCGACGATGACGACGAGGAAGAGGATGCTCGTGGCACTGCTCCCCGTCGACTTGGTCGTCTTGCTGGCGGCCGCCAGAACGGCGCCGTGCAGCCAGAGGCTTGCGGTTGAAAGATGGAGGTACATGCGCTCCCTACTGGTCGAGAACGAAGCGACCGACACTGTAGCTGGTGAGGGGCCGATTTCTTGACCGGCGCCCGGGGGACCGCCTCGCTACCCACTCACTCTACTGGTCAAACAGCCTGCGCAGGGCACCGCCACCCTCCCGGGGATCGGCCGGGGGCTCGGGCACAGCGAGCCCGAGATGCTCGTAGGCCGCCGGGGCGGCCACCCTGCCCCGCGGCGTCCGCATGACGAGACCGCACTTGAGCAGGAAGGGCTCGTAGACGTCCTCGACCGTCTCGGGCTCCTCCCCGACGCTCACCGCCAGGGTCGAGAGCCCGACCGGCCGTCCGCCGAAGCGGATGCACAGGGTCTCGAGGATCATCCGGTCGAGGCGGTCGAGGCCGAGCTCGTCCACCCCGAACTGGTCGAGCCCGGCCATCGCCGCCTGGCGCGTCACCACGCCGGTGCCCTTCACCTCGACGTAGTCCCGCACCCGCCTGAGCAGGCGGATGGCGAGGCGGGGCGTGCCCCTCGAGCGGCCGGCGATCTCGGCAGCCCCGCCCTGGTCGAGCTCGACGCCGAGGAGGCGGGCGCTGCGGACGACGATCGTCTCGAGCTCGTCGGGTCCGTAGTGGTCGAGGCGGGCGACGAACCCGAAGCGGTCCCGGAGGGGGCCGGTGACCAGTCCCGTCCTCGTCGTCGCCCCGACGAGGGTGAAGCGGGGAAGCTCGACTCGGAGCGAGCGGGCGGTCGGGCCCTTGCCGATGACGATGTCGAGCTGGAAGTCCTCCATCGCCGGGTAGAGGACCTCCTCGACGGCGCGCCCGAGGCGGTGGATCTCGTCGATGAAGAGGACGTCGCCCGGCTCGAGGCCGCTCAACAGGGCGGCGACGTCGCCGCTGCGCACGAGCGCCGGGCCAGAGGTCACCCGCAGGCTGGCGCGCATCTCGGCGGCCACGATGCCCGCGAGGGTCGTCTTGCCGAGGCCCGGCGGCCCGGCGAACAGGAGGTGGTCGACCGGCTGGCCCCGTCGCCGGGCGGCCTCGAGGACGATCCCGAGGCGCTCGCGCAGCTCCAGCTGGCCGACGAACTCGTCGAGGTGGCGGGGCCGCAGGTTGGCCTCGAGCGCCGCCTCGCCCTCGCGTGCCTGGGGCGTCACGGGGCGCTCGGGTTCCTCGGCGGCCTCGGCGCCCGCCGGCGCCGAGCCGTTGGCGAGGATCTCGCGCCTCGGGCTCATCGCCGCGGGGCGAGCTCTCGAAGGGCGACGCGCAGGAGCTCCTCGGCGCTTCCCTCGCTCGGCAGGGCCCGCAGCACCGCCCGCACCTCCTCCGACCCGTAGCCGAGCTGGGAGAGCGCCTCGGAGACGTCGGCCGTCACCGACGGGGGTGCCCCGGTGGCACGCTCGAGCGGCCCGGCCTCCTCGGCGAGGTGGTCGAAGCGGCTCTTCAGCTCGACGAGCAGGCGGGCGGCGGTCTTCTTGCCGACGCCGGGCACGAGCGTGAGGGCGTCGACGTCGCCGCTCCCGACGACCTCGGCCAGGCGGGCGGGGCGGTGGACCGAGACGATGGCGAGGGCGAGCGCCGGGCCGACGCCGTGCGCCCCGAGCAGCAGCTCGAAGCTCTCGCGCTCCTCCGGGCTCGAGAAGCCGTAGAGGGTGATCGACCCCTCCCTCACGTGGGTGTGGACCGAGAGCTGCAGCTCGCCGTCGCCGGGGACGGCCGAGGCGGCGACCCGGGGCGGGACGAGGACCCGGTAGCCCACTCCCTGCACGTCGACCACCAGCTCGACGGCGTGCTCACCGGTGCTCCGGCGCTCGGCGACGAGGCCGCGGAGCGAACCGATCATGCGATCACCGCCCGCTCGCGGGCCCACGGGGCGGCCCCGAGGTGGCAGAGGGCGAGCGCCAGGGCGTCCGCCGCGTCGGGCGGCTTCGGGACCTCCTCGAGCCCTGCCAGGTGGGCCACCATCTGCTGGACCTGCTCCTTCGTGGCGTTGCCGTAGCCGGTGACGGCCAGCTTCACCTCGGCCGCGGTGTACTCGGCGACCCGGCAGCCGTGCTCCACGGCGGTGAGGAGCGCCACCCCGCTCGCCTGGCCGACCGACATGGCCGTACGGGCGTTCGAGCGGAAGAAGATGCGCTCGATCACCATGACCTCCGGGCGCAGCTCCTCGAGCAGCCCGGCGAGCTCGCTGCGCAACAGGGCGAGGCGCTCGGGGACGGGATCGGAGGCGGGCGTGGTGAGCACGCCGGCCGCCGTCGCCCGGTAGCGCCCCTCGAGCCTCGCGACACAGCCGTAGCCGAGGCGGGAGAGGCCGGGGTCGATCCCGAGGACAAACACGCGTTCGATCCTAACCCGGGGGTCGGCCCGGATCGAGGATCCCCCAGATCAGATCTCGACCGTCTCGAGGATGGCGTCGGGGATGTCGAAGTTGGACCAGACGTTCTGGACGTCGTCGAGGTCCTCGAGCAGCTCGATGAGCTTCAGCACCCGCTTGGCGGTTGCCTCCTCCTCGACGGCGACCCGCGAGCTCGGGACGAGCTCCACCTCGGCCGACTCGAGGGTGATCGAGGCTGCCTCGAGCGCCTGGCGCAGCCCCGGGAGGTCGCCCGGGGCCGAGGTGAGCATCCACTCGTCGCCCTCGTCGGAGAGGTCCTCGGCGCCGGCGTCGAGGGCGACGGCCATGAGGTCGTCCTCGCCGACGCTCTTTGGCAGCATGACGACGCCCTTGCGCTCGAACTGCCAGGAGACGGCGCCCGGCTCGGCCATCGAGCCGCCGTTGCGGGAGAAGGTCGAGCGGATGTCGGAGCCGGTCCGGTTCCGGTTGTCCGTCAGGCACTCGACGATGAGGGCGACCCCCGCCGGGGCGTACCCCTCGTAGTTGACGGACTCGTACTTCACGCCCTCGAGCTCGCCGGTCCCCCGCTTGATGGCCCGCTCGATCGTGTCGAGCGGGATGGAGGCGTCGCGGGCCTTCTGGTACATCGTCCGCAGGGTGGCGTTGGCGTTGACGTCGCCGCCGCCTTCGCGCGCCGCCACCTCGACCTGGCGGATCAGCTTGGCGAACAGCTTCCCGCGGGCCTTGTCGACGGCGCCCTTGCGGTGCTTGGTGGTGGCCCACTTCGAATGGCCCGACATCTCAGTCTCCTTCGACGTTGAAGAGCAGCTGCTCGTGCAGGCGTCCGTCGCCGGCGAGCTCGGGGTGGAACGACGAGACGATGACGTTGCCCTCGGCGCAGACGACCGGGCGGCGGCGGCCCTCCTCCCCCGGAAGGTCCACCTCGGCCAGCACCTCGACCTGGGTCCCGGTGCGCTCGACGAGCGGTGCCCGGATGAACACGGCGTGCATCGGCTCGTCGAGGCCCTTCACGTCGAGATCGGTCTCGAAGGAGGCGACCTGGCGGCCGAAGCCGTTGCGCCGCACTGCGAGGTCGATGGCGCCGTAGCTGCGCTGGTCGGGGCGGCCGTCGAGCACCTCGCGGGCGAGCAGGATCATGCCGGCGCAGGTCCCGAGCATGGGCAGTCCGTCCGCCACCATCTGCTCGAGCTCCCGGGACAGCCCCGAGGAGTCGAGCAGCATCGACATGGTGGTCGACTCCCCGCCCGGCAGCACGAGCGCCTCGATGCCGGCGACGTCGGAGGGAGACCTCACCTCGACCGGGCTGGCCCCGAGGCGCTCGAGGACGACGAAGTGCTCGCGCACGTCGCCTTGCAGCGCGAGGACGCCGACCCGGCGGCGGCGCGCCGGGGTGCGCTCGGCCACGGTCACCAGCCCCGGTCGGCCAGCTTCACCTCGAGGGAGGAGATCTCCTTGCCGACCATTGCCTCGCCGAGTCCCTTGGAGACCTTGGCGACGATCGACGCGTCCTCGAAGTGGGCCGTCGCCTCGACGATCGCACGCGCCCGGCGGGCGGGGTCGTCGCTCTTGAAGATGCCGGAGCCGACGAAGACCGCCTCGGCGCCGAGCTGCATGACGAGCGCGGCGTCGGCCGGCGTGGCGAGGCCGCCGGCGCAGAACAGCGGCACCGGCAGGCGGCCGGTCTCGGCGACCTCCTCGACGAGGTCGATGGGAGCCTGCAGCGACTTGGCCCAGGCGTAGCGCTCTGCCGAGTCGGCCGTGGCGATCTTGCGGATGTCGCCGACGATCGAGCGGAGGTGGCGGACGGCCTCGACGACGTTGCCCGTCCCGGCCTCCCCCTTGGAGCGGATCATGGCCGCCCCCTCGCTGATGCGCCGGAGGGCCTCGCCGAGGTTGGTGGCGCCGCAGACGAAGGGGATGGTGAAGCGCCACTTGTCGACGTGGTGGGCCTCGTCGGCCGGGGTGAGGACCTCGGACTCGTCGATGTAGTCGACCTCGAGGGCCTCGAGCACCTGCGCCTCGGCGAAGTGCCCGATGCGCACCTTGGCCATGACCGGCACGGTCACGGCCTGCTGGATCTCCTCGATGAGGGCGGGGTCGCTCATCCTCGCGACGCCCCCGTCCCGGCGGATGTCGGCCGGGACCCGCTCGAGGGCCATCACGGCCACCGCCCCGGCGTCCTCGGCGATCTTGGCCTGCTCGGCGTTGACCACGTCCATGATCACGCCGCCGCGCAGCATCTCGGCCAGCCCTCGCTTCACCCGGGCCGTCCCGGTCCTGCCGCCGGCGACTGGGGCGCCGGCGCTCGTCTCTTCGCGATTCTCCACGGCGTCAGTGTACCGGCTCGCCGGGCGGGCTCCGGAGGCCTGACCTGGGTGGAACGCGGCCACAAGCCCGCTGGTCGCGCCCGTCGCCTGGGGGCCCGAAGCGCTCGCAGGCGGGGCGGTCGACCGGACCGTGACGGCCGGTCTGCCCCGTTCAGCCGGCTCTGGCCTGCGCCCGGGTGCTCAGAGCTCGGCGAGCAGCTCGAGGCGCTCGTCGAGTCCGAACGCACCCTCCCGGGCGCCCTCGGCATGCTCGTCGAGGGGCACCCACCACAAAGAGGTCGTCTCGGCGAGCACCGGCGCGGCCACCGCCGTCGCCGGCGAGCGGGTCGTCGCCGAGCGCGCCTTCTCGAGCGCCGACACGAGACCGGGCGGGTACCGGGTCACCTGGACCGCCGCCAGGTCGGCCGAGAGCTCCCGGTCGCGGCCCTCGAGCCAGCTCGCGAGCCGGGCGGTGCCGGGGATCTGCCCGCCCCGCAGCAGGGCGGCGGAGAGGCCGCCGCTCAGGGTGTCGGCGCGCTTGTGGTGGGCGAGCTCGTGGGCGAGGACCGCCTCGAGCTCGATCCGCTCGAGGCTGGACACGAGCCCGGTGGTGACGACCAGCCTGCTCGCCTCGCCGCTTCCCGCCGAGATGGCGTTCGGCGCGGGATCGACGAGGACGACGAGCTCCGGCGGCGAGAGACCGAGGGCGGCGCAGAGCGACTCGGTGACGTCCGCCAGGCGCTCGGCGGCCAGGGCGCCGAGGGCGCCTCGCTCGACCGCCTCGTCCGGGTTCACGCCCGTCAGGCGGACGCCCTCTCCCGAGTGCGCCCGCCTGAAGGCCGCCACCGCCACGACCGCCCACCCGGCGAGGAGGACGAGGCCGACGACGAGAAGGGCGAGGGCGAACACACCGAGGACGGCGAGGACGACGCCGGGGAGGAACGGCGCCCCGAGGACCGTGAGCGAGCGCCGGCGGTTCTGCTCGGCCGCCTGCCTCCAGACGGCGTCCCTGCGGACGGTTGCCCGCTCCACCGCCTGGCGCGCCACCAGGGTGGCGGCCTCCTGGGCCTCCCGCGCCCGGCGCACGCGCTCGTCGGCGTCGAGGCGCCCACGGTCGCGCGACTTGGACCGTCGGGCGGATCGGGCCTGTGGCATAGGGCGAGTCTACGGCCCCGCGCCGACGGTGCCCTTTGGCCCGACGAGTCGCTGGTAGCACTCGAGATAGGCCTCTGCGACCCGCTCCATCGAGCAGCTGGCCGCCCTCGCCGCGCCGAGCGCCACCAGGCGCTCTCGTTCGGCGTCGTCCCCGAGCACGCCGGCGAGCGCCGCCGCCAGCCGGCCCGGGTCGCCCGCCTCGAAGATCCGGGCGGCACCCGCGGCCGCCAGCACGTAGCCCGGGAGGTCGGAGGCGACGACGGCCGTGCCTGCAGCCATCGCCTCGAGCAGGACCACCCCGAAGGACTCCCCCCCGGTCGCCGGCCCCACGAAGACGTCGGCCGAGGCCAGCAGGTCGGCCACCTCGTCGTCGCTGATCCGGCCGGGGAAGCCGACCCGGCCGTCCCCGGCCGCAATCCTGCGGAGGGAGTCGGTCTCCGGCCCGGCGCCGGCCACCACCACCCGCATCGGGCCCTCGAGGCGGCGCACCGCCTCGATGAGCAGGCGCGCCCCCTTGCGCTCCTCGTGGCGGCCGACGAAGGCCACGAGCGGCACCGGCCCGTTCTTGTACCGGCCTGCTGGCCTTCCGCCCCTCCGGCGGGCGGCGGCCTGCTCGAAGCGGGCGACCTCGACGCCGTTCGGCACCTCGACGACCTCGCCGAGGGAGGGACCGAGCACGGCGCGGGCCGTCTCGGTCGCCGCCGGCGAGACCGCCGTGGCGAGCCCGATCCGGGCCACCACGGCGCGGGAGAGCAGCCGGCCCTCGGCACGGTAGAGGGCGTCGGCGTCGGCCCGGTGGAAGGTGGCGACGACCGGCCGTCGGCCGAGGAGGACGGCTGCGAGCGGCGGCCCGGGGATGAGCGGCTCGTGGACGTGGACCACGTCCGGGCGCAGGCGCCCGAGCGCCCTCAGCGTGGCGGCTGCGGCCGCAGGGGTCGGCGCCACCGGCGCCACCGATCCGTTGGCCGGGAACGGGTAGCTCCGCCCGGCCCGGAAGAACTCGACTCCCCCGCCCTTGTCGCCGTCCGGCCGCCGGCGCGGCGCCACCACGGCCACCTCGACGCCGCGGCCGGAGAGCGCCCTCGCGAGCCCGGCGACCTGGATCTGGACCCCGCCGGGGACCCTCGCGTCGTAGCCGGAGACGAGGGCGACCCGCATCGTCCCACCGTACCGGCACGCCGGGCCGGCACCCGGTGCTCAGGCGCGGCGTGCGAGCTTCTGCTGGTACATCTCGGCGTCGGCCGCCCTCACGAGACGGTTGAGGTCCGCCTCCTCCCCCGGCAGCAGCGCCGACCCGACACTGGCGCCGAGGTCGAGGGTCGTCGAGCCGATGCGGAACGGCTCCCGGAGGCGGGCGACGATCCGTTCCTTCACGAGCTCGAGCTCATCGGTGCCGCCGGCCACCTGGCAGAGCACCACGAACTCGTCGCCGCCGTAAC